>JAIDFD010000001.1 GCA_029054485.1 Clostridia bacterium
ATATTATAATAATAAAGTAAAGAAAATTAAGGTTTTATGAATTAAAAATCCGCATTTTGACCACACTTTTTTTTATGGAAAAGTGCAAATTTTCGGGTATGGAAAAGGTTAACTTTACAAAGGAATTTTTTGAGTGCGGAACGTGCGGAAACCACGTCTGCAAGACCAAAGCGGAATTGTGGGGGCGGGTTTGTCCGCACTGCTTCGGCGTACTTTACAGAATAAGTTAAAAACTCCTGCCGCTTGGCAGGAGTTTTGTTTACAGATAGGTATTTTTCAGTTCTTCAAAGCGGTTTTTGTAAAATTCCGCTTGTTTTTCATCACCTTTTGCCTTGAAATACTCGTATCTGAGTTCGGTCAAGGCGATAAAACTTTGGTCGTCCTCTTGTATCTGCGGAAGGTCGAACAATAATTTTTCATCCACCTCTTCAATCGGCTTGCCCTTTAAAATTTGCGCCTGAATAGTCAAAACGCCGAGCAATACCTTTGCGCCGTCGGTGTTTTTAGCAAGCTCGCGTATAACCAGTCCGTCTGATTTGCCGCCCGAGTACCAAAAGGGCAAAGCGTTTAATAACAGAAGATAAAAAGACGCGGGAATTATGGCACTGATTTCGGCGGGGATAGCATTAAAAACAAACGCAAGTCCGCCCAAAACGATACATAGCGCATTTACAAAAATTCCGCCGAGTGTGGTAAAAATTATTTTACCCCTTAAATTTTTTTCGGTCTTAGGGATAATATCACAGCTTGAAGAATTGACAAAACTCAGCTTGGGAACAGCCTTTATACCGACAAACGCGCCGAACAGTAAATGTCCCAACTCGTGCAAAACGGTTGCGACAGGTAAGCTTACCGCAAGTAAAATTACATAATTTAAAATCGAAGTTTTTACATCGTATGCGGTAAATTTGGTTACCGAAAAATATCCCAAAACCGCCGCAAGAGCAGCAGTCGCAATTATGTTTAAAGCAAATGAAAACTTTTTCATTTTGCGCCCTCTATGTAGGCGAAATATCCTTCGAGGTTGTCCGCTTCGGACACGGTCAAGGACTTGATATTCAGCTTTTGCATAAGCCTTGCGAGCAACAGACAGCCGCCGCCGATGACGTCCGCGCGGTCGTGCTGCATACCGCCGAGAGTGCGCACCTCTTCAACCGTAAGAGTTAAAAGTTCGGTTGCGTAACGCTCGACCTCTTCAAAAGTAAGCACGGTACCGTGGGTAATTTCAGGGCTGTAAAAACCGTGCTTGATTGCGGCGATAGTGGTTGCCGTTCCGCCGATTGCGTACATTTTGTATCTGCCTGCGGTAAACTTGCCCAAGTCCGCGATTTTTTCGGAAATTGCCCTCTCAAGCGCGTCCTTATCGTACCCCGCAACGTCGTTCAACCTCACAGCGCCGATATCCAGACTCTTTGAAAAAAGGTATTCGCCGTCTTTTTTGACGATAACTTCGGTACTTGCGCCACCGATATCGATTACGCCGCCGTTCTTCACGCCAAGCGCGCCCAAAACGCCTATTTCGGCTTCAAGCTCACCGCCGATTACGTCCACGTCTATATCGCACAACTGCTTCACGCGTGAAACCAAGTCAGCGCCGTTTTCGGCGGTGCGTACTGCTGCGGTTGCAAAGGCGTAAACCTTGTCCGCGCCCTCTTCCTTAGCTTCAGCTAAAAATTCTTCGACTGCGGAAGCAGTGCGCTCGATACTTTTTTGCGAGAGTTTTCCGCTCTTTGAAAGTCCTTCGGCAAGGCGGGTCGTTTCGAGTTTTTTATATAAAGTTTTTCCGTCTGCCAACATGCCGAGGCGGACGGAATTAGAACCTATATCGATTATACCGATTTTCATTAGTCATCCCCGAAAATGTAGCCCAATTCGAAAGCTTTATCCAAAAGATAACTTTCGGATTTATAATATTCGAGGGTGTCCTGAGTAGTTTCTATTTTTTTTTCGAGTTCCGCCTTTTCTGCCGCTAATTTATCGCGGCGGGCGGACATAACGCTGATAGTCACTATCTGATAAATGACTACCGCAACGAGTACTGCTATTAAAATTACCACGTTGACCGTGATTGCCGCAACAAGCTTATTACGCTTTGATTCGTTCATTTTTTGTTTTTGACCGTGAAAGTTTTTTTAGTGTAACTTTATTATAAACTTTTCCCGCCAAAAAAGCAACGAAAACGTGAAAACTTTTTAAATAGAGAATTGCTCCCAAAACGCAACCCAAAAGCATAAATAATCTCAGTTCGTAAAAGTCGAACATCACAGAAGTAAAAATAAACATTGCCGCAAAAACGAGGGTGTAAATTATGTCGCTGGCAATAACGAATATCTTGTCCTTTACCGTGTATGCGCGTTTTTCAACCCCGCATACCGCGCAACGCGCTATGTAAAGAACGTCGTAAACTATTCCGCTGACAACGCCGCAACAGACGCAGGTGATAAAAATAAAAATCTGCATTTATTTGAAAAGTTTGGATTTGAACCCTATTCCTTTTGCCGCGTATCTGACCGAGATAATATCGCCCGTTGCCGCAAAAGCCCCGCTGGTTTTTGAAAAGTTAACTATCTTCATACCGCTGCCCAAAATTATAATTCTGCCGCCCGAATAGGACAGTAAAATCTGTTTGTCGGAAAAACCGTCCACGCTGTCTATCGCGGTTGCCGTTATTTTTTTGCACTGCTCTATCCCCAGCGAATGGGGCGTACCGTTATCCATAATTCAACTCCTTAAAAACATTGATTGCACGAAAAATACCACCCTGTACGGGTGGTATATTATTATGCCGATAATTAACGAATTATGCCTTTTTTTCCTTAGCTCTCGCCTTGGCGCGAAGTTCGCTGTTTAAAATGCGCTTTCTTATGCGGATATTTTTGGGGGTAATTTCCAAAAGCTCGTCGTCGCCGATAAATTCAAGACATTCTTCAAGGCTCATACGCTTGGGAGTGATTAATCTCAACGCCTCGTCGCTGGAGCTGGAACGGGTGTTGGTCAGATGCTTGGTCTTGCACACGTTTACGTTCAAGTCCTCGTTTTTGGGATTTTCGCCTATGACCATACCCTCGTAAACGGGCGTACCCGCGCCTATAAACAGAGTACCTCTGCCCTGCGCGTTGTAGAGACCGTAAGTCACCGCTTCGCCCGTTTCAAACGCGATTAACGAGCCGGTGTCCCTTCTTTGAAGCTCGCCCTTGTAAGGCTGATACTCGAAAAAGATAGAGTTCATTACGCCCTCGCCCTTGGTTGAAGTCAAAAACTCGGACTTGTAGCCGAAGAGTCCGCGCGCGGGAACGATAAATTCAAGACGGGTTCTGGTGCCGATTGCGCTCATATGCAACAGTTCGCCCTTTCTGTTTCCCATGCTCTGGAAAACCGCGCCCGTAGCGTCGTCCGGAACGTCCACGATAAGTTTTTCCATAGGTTCGTGGCGCACGCCGTTAATTTCCTTGTACATAACCTTTGGAGTGGAAACCTGAAACTCGTAACCCTCGCGGCGCATATTTTCAATGAGAATGGATAAGTGCATTTCGCCCCTGCCGCACACGCGGTAACTGTCGGCGGACTGGGTCTCTTCCACCCTCAACGAAACATCGCGCAAAAGCTCTTTGAAAAGTCTGTCGCGAAGATGTCTTGTCGTCACCCATTTTCCGTCCTTGCCCGCAAAAGGCGAGTCGTTTACGGAGAAGGTCATTTCAACCGTGGGTTCGGTAATTTTTACGAATTTATGAGCTTCAACGCAGTCGGGCGAGCAAACCGTGTCGCCGATATTGATTTTTTCAAGTCCCGAAAAGCAGACAATGTCGCCCGCTTTCGCGCTGTCGCAAGGGGTGCGCTGTAAGCCCTCGATTTGGTACAGATTAACGATTTTTCCCGCGGTTTTAAGATGAACGTTGTTGTAGTTGGTTACGGTGACAGCCTGTCCCTGTTTGACCTCGCCGCGCTCTATTCTGCCGATGCCTATGCGCCCGACGTATTCGTTGTAGTCGATTGACGATACGAGCAACTGCGCCGCGCCCTTGTCGTCCACTTCCATAGGTTTTATGTGGCTTAAAATAGTTTCGAACAGCGGGGTTAAATCCTTGCCCTTTTCGTTCAAATCAAGGGTTGCCGTGCCGTCTCTGCCTGAGCACCATACAACAGGGCTTAAAAGCTGGTCGTCCGACGCGTCAAGCTCTAACAAAAGCTCTAAAATTTCGTCCTGAACTTCGTTGAGCCTTGCATCGGGGCGGTCGATCTTGTTTACTACGATAATGAGTCTGTGACCCATTTCAAGCGCTTTCTGCACAACGAAGCGGGTCTGCGGCATGGGTCCCTCGGCGGCGTCCACGAGAACAAGCACGCCGTTCACCATCATCATAACCCTTTCAACCTCGCCTGAAAAGTCGGCGTGTCCCGGTGTGTCCACCACGTTGATTTTTACGCCCTTGTAGCGGATTGACGTGTTTTTCGCGAGAATGGTTATTCCCCTCTCGCGTTCAAGATCGTTTGAGTCCATTACTCTTTCTTCTACCGACTGGTTGTCGCGGAAAGTATGGCTCTGTTTCAGCATTGCGTCTACAAGGGTGGTTTTGCCGTGGTCAACGTGCGCGATTATCGCTACGTTTCGTAAATCTTCTCTAAGCATTAAAAT
>JAIDFD010000010.1 GCA_029054485.1 Clostridia bacterium
AAGTTATTATATATCGCTTTTTCAATACTGTCAACTAATTTAATTGCATTATTTGAAAATATTTTTTTATGAGAATAGATAAATTTTTAAAGGTTTCCAGAATATTAAAACGGCGCACTTTGGCGCAGGAAGCCTGCGACAAGGGCAAGGTTGCGGTAAACGGTAAGGACGTGAAACCGGGGCACAAAATCAAGGTCGGCGACGTGGTTGAAATTACTTACGTTGACGGAAGCGTTAAGTTTATCGTAAAAGAGATTAAAGAAACGGTAAAAAAAGACGAGGCTTCCACCTTGTATGAAATAATTTGAAGGACGGCTTCAATGAAGATAAAAAAGATAAGCGCGATAATCTGCGCAGGCGGCTCCGGTGAGAGAGCAAGGCTTGGAAAAAACAAACTGCTTGCGGATTTGTACGGCGCGCCCGTGCTTTGGCACACGCTTAAAAAATTCGATATTCCCGAAATAGACGAGGTCGTTATTGCCTCGTCTAAAATAGATTTAGCGGAAATTTCCGCTATCGCCGCCCCCTTCGGCTGTAAGATAGTTTTGGGCGGCGTAACCCGCACCGAGAGCGTGAAAAACGCTTTGTACGAGGTTACGGGCGACATTGTTTTAATCCACGATGGCGCGCGACCGTTCGTTTCGCGCGAAACTATTTTGAACTGCATTGAAAGCGTAAAAACTTACGGCAGTGCAATTTGCGCCGTTCCCGCAACGGACACCGCGGTCTACGGACACTATTCGGTCATAACCGAAAGGCTTGACCGCTCCTCCCTCTACCGCGTGCAGACGCCGCAGGGATTTTTTACGGACGATATAAAGTACGCCTACGACCTTGCGGGAGATAAGCAGTTCGGAGACGACAGCGAGGTCTACGGCGAGTACATAGGTATGCCCAGACTTATAGAGGGCGACCCTTCGAATATCAAACTCACCTACAAGCAAGATTTTGAAAAAGCAATACCGCGCGTGAATTTAACGGGCGGTTTGCGCTCGGGCATAGGGTGCGACGTTCACGCTTTCGGCGGGGGAACGCACGTTACCCTCTGCGGGGTTAAAATCGAGTGCGGAAAATCCCTCGTTGCGCACAGCGACGGCGATGTAGCCGTCCATGCGGTTATGGACGCGCTTTTATCCGCGGCGGGGCTGGACGATATAGGTCACTACTTCCCCGATGCCGACCCCGAGTTTTGCGGCGCTGACAGCGTTCAACTTTTAAAGCGGGTTGTAAAACTTGTTAGTGACAAGGGCTACTCCCCTGCCTGCATTTCTTTAAGCATACAGGCGGAAAAACCCAAGCTTGCACCTTATATTAATCAGATGCGACAAAATTTAGCAACAGCGTGCGGTATTGACGTTGAACAGACGGCGGTTGCCGCAGGAACGTGCGAGGGGCTGGGCTTTGTGGGCGAAGGCTTGGGAATTGCCGCCTACGCCACAGCTTCGCTCAATAAGATATAAAATGAGGTATAAATAATGGTAAAGACAAATAAACTTGCTTTTTACATACTGCTTTCAATCGCGCTGGCGCTTTTTGCGGTAACTCTTATTCTTCTGTTCGTGCCCGAGCCCAAGCCGGTTACGATTACCGAAAAATTTTATATAGATAATAACAACGAGTTGCACGGCACGATAAGAAACGACAGCGGTAAAGACATCACGTTTACCCAAAGCAGGCAACAGATAACCGTATCGATGCACGTGCACCACTCTGCGGGTAATTATTGGTATGACACGGACTACGATATTTTTTACGAGGCCATAACCCTCAAAGCGGGTGAAAGCTACAAAATAAACCTGCCGTTAGATACCAACCTTGATAAAATAGAAATCACCAAAGTCAGCGCGCAACTGCGTAAAGAAGATTACTCAGTGGGCTACACCCTTTACGGCAACGCCGTAAATAACGGTACTTTTGCGATTATTGCGGTATTCATCGGCTCTGCGGGATTCCTGTTCCTCGTCGGGGCAATTTCAAATCTTGTCGGAAACGTTATAATCGCAAAACGCGCAAACGGGATTATTAACGATATTTCGCAAAGGTTCAACGGCGCAATTTACGCGTCGGGATATTACGGCAATAAAAAGCAGGAGCGCTCAGACGCAACCAAGACTGCGGTTTCGCTTATCGGCGCGGCGGCGACGGCTTCCGTGTTCGGCATAGGCTTTTACCGCGATTACCCCGGCAAACCGCGCAGAGATTTTGTAATTTGCGACAACGCGCTGTTTCAGGTTTACGGAAAAAAGCGTGAATATTTTGATATTATGCCGCAGTTAAAAGAAAACTTTGCAAATGCGGAAATCGTTGAAAAACGCAATAAGCTGACAATGACGGGCGCGGACGGCACAAGCTATATCACCTTTACCGTCAGGGACGGCGAAAAACAAAAGCTTACCAAGGCGCTGAACAAATTATTCAAGAATAATACTTAAAAGGAAAAACCATGGCAAAAACCACTACCGAATTTGTTTGCAGCGAGTGCGGTGCTTCCAGTCCGAGATGGCTGGGAAAGTGTCCCGCGTGCGGAAAATTCAATACTATGATTGAAGAAATTGTAAAATCCGCCGAGCCGCAAAAGGCCGCGCGCAAGGCGGTTTACGGCGGCAGAGCGAAACCCCTCTCGCAAATCACCTACGAGAGCTATAACAGGACAAGCTCGGGCATATCCGAGTTTGATACCGTTTTGGGCGGCGGAATAGTTACGGGCTCGCTTGTGCTTATAGGCGGCGACCCCGGCATAGGAAAGTCCACCCTGTTAACCCAGATTGCGGCTTACCTTTCAAAGGATAAAAAGGTTTTGTACTTTTCTGCAGAGGAAAGCTGTTCGCAGGTAAAACTGCGCGCGCAAAGACTTAATTTGCAGTCTGACGAGCTTTTGATTTTAAACGAAACCTGTATAGACGGACTCGAAAGCGAGCTTGACGGCGTTCAGTTGTGCATAATCGACTCAATTCAGGCGGTTTACACGGACGACCTTTCCTCCTCTGCGGGCTCGGTGGGTCAGGTGCGCGAGTGCGCTTCCAAACTTATGCGAATTGCAAAGAGCCGAGGCATTACATTTTTTATAGTAGGTCACGTTACCAAAGAGGGCGCGCTGGCAGGTCCCAAGGTTTTGGAACACATTATGGACACCGTTCTATACTTCGAGGGCGAAAATCAGGAAAATTTCAGAATTCTGCGCGCAGTTAAAAACAGATTCGGCAACGTTCAGGAAGTGGGCGTGTTTGAGATGACCGAAAGCGGAATTATTCCCGTAACAGATTACTCGGGCGTGTTTTTATCCGAGAGCCGCGGCGAAGAACCCGGCTCAGTCGTAACCCCTGCGCAGACGGGTGCAAGATGTATGAACGTTGAAATCCAGACGCTGATTTCAAAGACGGCTTTCGGCTTGCCCCGCCGTATGCCGCTGGGTGTGGACTACAATAAACTTGTGCTTTTATTGGCGGTGCTTGAAAAGCGTTGCGGGGTTAACCTCTCCTCTTCGGACGTGTACGTCAACGCAATGGGCGGAATTAAACTGAACGAGCCGTCCTGCGATTTGGCGGTGTGCGCCGCGCTCGCTTCGGCGTACTTTTCAAAGCCTATAGACAAGTACGTTGCCGTGTTCGGCGAGGTTGGTCTTACGGGCGAGGTTCGAGCTGTATCCTATTGCGAAAAGCGGGTTGCCGAATGCGCGAAAATGGGCTTTAAAAAAGTTTTGGTACCCGCTAAAAATATGAAGTCTGTCGCAAAATACGCCGACAAAATTTCTATAGTGCCAATCCTTTATGTGAACACAATGATAAAAGCCCTCTTTAAGGATTAAAAAAACGCGCGGTTTGCGATAAGCAAACCGCGCGTTTGAAATTATAATGC
>JAIDFD010000100.1 GCA_029054485.1 Clostridia bacterium
TACCCGCCCCCCCCCTCTCTCAACCTTCTTCTCTGCGGGGCCCGGGTCGTCTGTTTAACCCCTCCTGTTTTTTATTTGCTGCGCCCCCGCCCTCGGCGCGGACGGACTTTCATATTCTGTTCATTAATATAAAAACGCAGATATTTATGCGTTTCTTACTCAACGCCTTCGTTCAATTTAGCAAGCAACGCGTCCAAATCGTTTCCGTGAACAAACACAGCCTGCTCGATAGTCTCGCCGTGAGACATTGCACAGCCGAGGCAGTGCATACCTACCGCCTGTAAAATTTCCGCGCTGTTGGGGTTTATTTTAAGGCAGTCCGCAATCAGCGTATCCTTGGTTATTTTTGCCATATTTATTTCTCCTTATATTATATTATTGTCTTTTCTCAAATAATTAACGGTGCAAGCAAAACCGCGCTTCGAACTTAGAATTTTATCTGCTGTCTGCCATCGGGATATTCCGAGCGGTGCTTTAACGCGTAAACCGCAGCGGGGTTTTTAACGTTGGATTTGTTCAACGTTTTTCCTTTGGACACACGCGATTCTATCGAAATTTCTTCCGTGTTGACTTCCGCCACCGTCTTGTCATCGTTCACAACCGCAATCGCATAAGGCACGGTTACATAGTTTGCAAACAGAATTTCGCCCTTGCCCTTGATGTCCGCAATCATTACGCCCTTGCACGCGCGGGAAATAGGATCGACCGTGGAAGATACAACTCTCTTGAAACCGCCGAGCGTGGTTACTATTATAATTTCTCCCTCGCCCGTGTGCTGGGTTGCAAAAATTACGCTGTCATCACTGCCGAGTGCCATACCCTTTACGCCGCCGGCGACTCTGCCCTGCGTGGGCACGTCGTCCTTAGCCGCATTGAGGCATAAGCCTTTTTTGGATATGAACAGCATTGTAGAGTAATCGTCCTCATCGTACTTTTCAACGTTCAAAAGGGCGTCCTCGGGCTTCATTTTTATTGCCTGGAACACAACCTTGCTCTGGTTGTATTCCGACCAGTCCGACCTCTTTACCGCGCCCTGCACGGTGAAGAAGATAAGCTGACCCTCGGGCATTTCGCCCTTGGGAGCGGCGAACATTTTGACGGGGTATTCGTCTTTTTGCACGCCCTCGACAAGCTTTTCAAGCTTCTGTCCCGCGGACTTGAACTCGGAAAGTTCGGCGTATTTTGCGTTGAGTTTTACGCAGTTGCCCAGATTTGTGAATACGTACAAATCATCGTCCGCCTTGCAGAAAACGTATTGTTTGTGCAGGTGCGAAACGTTTGTGGACGCCGCCAGCTTGCGCTTAGCCGCAAAGAGGAACTCGTCCTTTTCCATAAACTTGACCTGATTTGTAGCCGTAATGCACACAGCCCATTCAGAAACTGGTTTTTGCACGTCCGCGCGTTTTACCGCGATTTTATCCGCCCCGCCAACGATTCTGGTCTTTCTCTCGCTCTTGTATTTGCGCTTTACCTCGCGCATTTCCGACTTGACGATAGCCCACTGCTTGTCCTTGTCGGCGATAATCGCGCGCAGTTCCTCTATGCGCAGTTTGAGCGCGGCAAGCTCGTTTTCAAGCTTGGTAACTTCCAGTTTTGCAAGACGGGCGAGCCTTAAATCGAGAATAGCCTGCGCCTGTCTTTCGGAGAGGGCGAACCTTTCCATAAGCTTGCGCCTTGCGTCCGGAGTGGAATCTGCGTTTTTAATAATTTTGACCACCTCGTCCACGTTGTGAACGCCGATAATCAGACCCTCTAAAATGTGGCAACGCGCCAAAGCCTCTTTAAGTTCGAACTTGGTGCGCCTCAATACAACGTGCCGCTGGTACTGAGTGTAGTACTTGATTATGTCCAGAAGTCCAAGCTGTCTGGGCTTGCCGCCCGCTATGGCGACCATATTTATACCGAACGTACACTCCAAATCGGTGTGCTTGAAAAGTATCTTTAAAATTTCGTCTACGTCCGCGTCCTTTTTGCAGTAGATTACCGCACGCATACCCGCGCGGTCGGACTCGTCCACGATATCGGAAATTCCCGAAAGCTGGTCTTTTCTGTCCTCGCGCAGCAGCATAATTTTGCGCAGTAAATCCGCCTTGTTGGTCTGGTAGGGAAGCTCGGTAATTACAATCATTTTCTTACCGTAGTCGCCCTGCTCTACCGTGTAGCGCGCGCGCAGAGTAATTTTGCCCTTGCCCGTCTCATAGGCGTGTTTCAGCTCGTTCGCGATAATGAACCCGCCCGTTGAAAAATCGGGACCGGGGATAATCTTCATCATCTCGTCCAGCGAGATGCGGTGATTATCAATGAACGCGCAACAGCCGTCTATAACTTCGCCTAAGTTATGGGTGGGAATGTTGGTTGCCAAACCTACCGCAATGCCGTTTGCACCGTTTACAAGAAGGTTGGGGAACCTGCCGGGAAGTATATCCGGCTCTAATAACGAATCATCAAAGTTAAAGGAAAATGGTACCGTTTCCTTGTCTAAATCTTTTAAAAGTTCGAGTGCGAGCGGCTCTAACCTTGCCTCGGTGTAACGCATTGCCGCCGCAGGGTCGCCGTCCACCGAGCCGAAGTTGCCGTGTCCGTTGACGAGGGTCATGCGCATATTGAAGTCCTGCGCAAGTCTTACCATCGCGTCGTAAACCGAGCTGTCGCCGTGGGGGTGGTATTTACCCATACAGTCACCGACTATACGCGCCGATTTTTTATGGGGTTTGTCGGGCGTCAAGCCCATTTCGTACATTGTGTAAAGGATACGTCTTTGAACGGGTTTTAAGCCGTCCTCTACCCTCGGCAACGCCCTGTCTAAAATTACGAATTCCGCATATGGGAGCATCGACTGGGGCAACACCTCTTCCAAAGGCGTAACGTATAAATTTCCCGCAGGTATAGTAGTCTGTACGCTGCCGTTATCATTCTTCCGCGCCATTATCAGTATACCTCCGAATCGCTTTCGGGCTTAAAGCGCACCCTGTCTATAAAGCCGTCCACTTTATTGAAGTTTGCGTTGTTAGCCAAAAATTCCTTTCTGCCGTCGACCTTGTCGCCCATAAGCATTTCAATCATTGCGGCGGCTTCTGTTACGTCCTCAATAGTTACCTGAATTAAATTTCTGGTAGCGGGGTCCATAGTCGTTTCCCAAAGCTGTTCGGCGGACATTTCGCCGAGACCTTTGTATCGCTGAATCTGATAACCCTTGCCAACCTTTTTGATTTTTTCGTCCAGCTCGTTATCATCGTAGGCGTATTCCACAACGTCCTTTTTGTATACCTTGTATAAAGGGGGCATACCAATATAGACGTAGCCGGCGTTTACGAGGTCGCGCATATATTTGAAGAAAAAGGTTAAAAGTATGCACCTTATGTGCAGACCGTCCTGGTCGGCATCGGAAAGGATAATGACTTTTTTGTATTTTGTCTTTTCAACGTCGAACGAACGGTTAAATCCCGCGCCTATCGCGGAAATCATAGTCTTGATTTCCTCGTTTTGAAGTGCCTGCAAAGCGGTCTTTTTCTGCACGTTCAAAGGCTTTCCGCGAAGGGGCAGAATGGATTGAAACTGTCTTACCCTCGCCTGCTTTGCCGTTCCGCCCGCGCTGTCGCCCTCAACTATGAACAGCTCGTTCATATCGGGATTTTTGCCCGAGCAAGCCGCAAGCTTGCCTACAAGGTTGAGTCCGTCGTTTTCGGAAGCCGCTTTTGCAACGTCCCTTTCGGCACGGTGCTTGATTCTGTCGTCTGCGGCAAATTTCGCCTTTTTGGTAATTTCATCGAAAATGTTTTTATAGGTCTTGTCCGCAACCAGTTCGGAAAGTCCCTCTACTACCGCCGCCTCTACGGGGGCTTTTACTTCGGGGTTGCCAAGCTTGGTCTTGGTCTGCCCCTCGAACTCCACGCCCGTCATTTTGACGGTCAAAACCGCGGTCAAGCCCTCTTTTATATCGTCCGCGATAAAGGGCGTTTCCTTGGCTTTCAAAAAGCCGTTGCTTTTTGCGTAGTCGTTTATTACTTTTAAAAGTCCGTTGTGGAAACCCGTTTCGTGGTAGCCGCCCTCAACGGTGGAAATATTGTTTACGAACGAGAAAAGACTTTCCGTGTCATCGCGGGTGTGGCAGAGTGCAAACTCTATTCTGATTTTGCCCTCGTGCGCGCCCTTTAAACGAATGTCTTTTACGGTCGAGCAATAAAGCGGGATATTGTACAGCGGAACTCTGTCGCCATTGAGATACTGAACAAAGTCGATAAGTCCGCCGTCGAATTTGAAGCTTACGGGCGGTCTGGGCGGCAAAAGCTCCTGCACGGGTTCGCCCGCGTCGTCGCCGTCCTCGCTCTCTTCGGGCTCTACCACGCTGTATAAATCGCGCTCATCGATTAAATTTATTTTAAGTCCCTTGTTCAAAAAGGCAAGCTCTTTAAGGCGTTTGGAAACCACGTCGTAGCTCCAGTCCACCGTTTCGAAAACTTCCTTGTCAGGCATAAACCTTACGAAAGTTCCCCTCTTTTCGGTTTGTTCGCCCGTGTTTTCAAGCGGACCGTCCGGAATACCGCAAAGCCATTTGCCGCGCTCGGAGTCGTAGCTGCTTGAAAAGCTCATTTTATACACGGTGCCGCGGTACACTTCCACTTTCAGCCAAGCCGAAAGCGCGTTGGTAACCGATGCGCCCACACCGTGAAGTCCGCCAGAAAAGGCGTAGTTTTCGGTATCGAATTTGCCGCCCGCGTGAAGCTTTGTAAAAATCACCTCAACGCCGCTCATTTTCGCCTTGGCGTTTTCGTCTATGGGCATACCGCGCCCGTTATCCTCTACCGAGGCGGAGCCGTCTTTCCATAATTTAACGGTGATTTCGTCTGCGTAGCCGTTTGCGGCTTCGTCTACCGAGTTATCAACTATTTCCCAAAGAACGTGGTGCAGTCCCTTGATACCGGTCGAGCCGATATACATACCGGGGCGCATACGCACCGCTTCCAGTCCTTCGAGTATTTTTAAGTCGTTTGCGTTATAGCTTTTATCCGCCATATCATATCCCTTTTACGGTTGGTTTTGACGTTTTTTAACGTTTAAACCGATTTGGTAATTTTATTCCAAATAACATTTTACCATATTTGACAAAAAATGTAAAGTAAACGGGTATCTTTTTTTCGCAAGCAAAATTTCGGCTTTTTCGCAAATCAAACTTAAAAAGCGTTCCGCTTTACCTCGTATCTTTTTTACGTTGCCGCAACCCAGCTTTTCCACACGTCAATTAT
>JAIDFD010000101.1 GCA_029054485.1 Clostridia bacterium
GCGCGGGGCTTGAAATTTATATACGATTATTATTTACTTGACCAAAGCAACAGCCTGACGGGTCTTTTCCTCGATTTCTTCGGGCGTGCCGTTCATCATCCAGCTTCCGCCGCAGGCGATAATTTTGTCGTACGCAAGGTATTCCAGAATGTTATCCGCAGAAATTCCGCCCGTGGGCATAATCTGCAAATAAGGGAACGCCGCGCAGATAGCTTTAATGGTTTTAAGTCCGCCGTAGTTCGATGCGGGGAAAAATTTCAAGGTGGTAAGTCCCTTTGCTATCGCCGCCATAGCCTCGGTAGGGGTTACGATACCGGGCAGATACAGCATTTTATGTTTTTTGCAGCAGTCTGCAACCTCTTCCGAAAAACCGGGCGATACGATAAATTTAGAACCTGCCGCGATAGCCTTTTCGCACTGCTCTTTGTTAATAACCGTACCTGCGCCCACAAGCATATCGGGGAATTTTTTTACGGTAAGTGCAATCGCTTCAGCCGCGCAGGGCGTTCTGAAAGTAATTTCCGCGCAGGGCAGTCCGCCGTTTACAAGCGCCTGCATTTTGGGCAAAGTTTCTTCGATAGAGTTGAGCACCACTACGGGCACAATCTTAGTCTGCTTAATTTTTTCAATCAACTGTTGTTCTGTCATCGTTTACCTCCGGGATTTATTGATTAACAACGCAAATATTATATCACGGTTATTGCGCAAATGCAATAGCTTAACAAAATTTTTATAAAGTCAAGCGGCGGAGCTTCCGCTCCGCCGCTTTTCCTCTTTTGTGTTGTTACCTTATACGGTTACGTAAATGTATCCGATATAAGCGGTGCCTGTTGCGGTTGGCGTCTTGCTTATACTAAGCACGCCGTCAGCACTTGCAACAAAGGTGTAGGTCTGCACATTTCCTGCATACTCACTCTTTGTAAGCTCCGCCGTACCTTCCGATACCGCCGTACCATCGAAAGCAAACGACAAGCAGTCCTGACAATAACCTATGACTACTTGGACCGTTGTACCCGCATGGATTTTCAGTTCGAGCGTAGCATCGCCTGCTATTACATACCAGTTACCGGCACTGCCGCCATTAGGTTTAAACGAACCGCTGTTACCGCTTATAATAAGTCCGTTGTAATTTGCGGTTTCTCCTGCATTTATAGTTTCAGCATATGAATTATTGTCCTTGAAATAGTAGTTAGTGCTTGCTTCTATATAAGCCATTTCAAGTTTTGCGGTTTCCGCCTCAAAGGTAATCGTTTCACCGTTTATTTCGATAGTATAGGTACCCGTACCCTTAGCCTCGGTCGTTGCGGTATTGTTCGTGATAGTGTAGCGGCTGTCGGTAAGCGCGGGAAGATTTATCGAAACGGTAGGCACATCGCAATCGCCGCCTGCCGTACAGATCTTGGTAGCAGTACCTGCCGATTCAAGAGTTGCCGTAACCGTCCAGTCGCCGTAGCTGTGTACGTGCAAGCCTGCAAGGGGAGCCGCTTCAAATGAAATCGTTTCGTCCGCTTTATAGGTGTAGGTAACGTTACCGCCCGTGCCTGAGGTTATCGTATAATCCGTTTCAGACAGCTTGGGAAGAGTTACTCTGTCAACGTGAGCGGTTTCTTCTTCACAGTTCTGACAAGTTCTTTCTGCCGTGCCGGTCGCGTCTGCCGAAGGTGCAGAAATAGTCCATTCACCGTAGTCGTGCTCGTGCGCGGGTTTTTCTTTCGTGTTTACTTGAATCAAGGTTATATAGCAACCGTTATTCAAAGGCGAGCTTTCAGTAGCGACTATCGTTATCGTAGCAACGCCGTTGACATAAACGATTTTTATATTTTCGGGCAAGCCGTAAGATGAGCCGTAAGTGGTTACCGTTACTTTGCCTGCAACGCTAAACTGAATTACACAGCCCACATCGAATTTTGCCTGGTCTTTGCTCTGGTTGAGCTCGTGTCCCCACTTGGTACCAGTTATCGTAGCCAACCCGCCAAGGATTTCTTCTCCGCCTGCGGGAATATCGTGATAGGTGTATGAATCGGTTGCGCTGTAATAATCACCGAATCTGTAATCAACCGTTGTAATTTCAACGCCCTTAGAGCCGTCCCAAGAATCAGCGTAAGTTACCAATCCGTTCTTCGTGCCGAAGATTATTGAAAGGTCGCTGTATTTAGCCGCTTCCTCAGCCGTGAGATAGGTCATACCTGTAATCGACTGATTGACAGCGCCCGCGCCCGTGTTGTTGTATTCTACAAACTTAACGGTGCCGGTGGTGGGTTCGTTTCCGCTCATTGCGGTGTATCTTGTATTTTTCGCGCCTGACGTGCCGTAAGGTACCGTACAGATATGTCCGGCAAAGTCGCAGTTGACGTATGCAACCGCCGCATATTTACCCCAGGTTCTGCCGAGCGAGGTATCCTTTGCGGCAATTACGCTTGCAGGAGCGGTAAATTTACATTCATCGAAAATCGCGCCGTACTGTACCCAGTCGCTATCGCCCTTGTTGTTGCCCTTGAACGCGGTAACGTATCCGCCGTTAACTATGCTCTCGATTTCACAATTATAGAAGTAGGTCGTGTTGTTGGTACCGAATATGAAGTCGGTTCTGCCGCAGATGTAGGTGTTGAGAATATACTGTCTGCCCGTAAAGAGTTCGATAGTATCCTGATAGCCAAGAAGACGACAGTTATCGATAACAACCTTATCCGCCTGAATAAGCATTGCAAGCGCACGGTGTTCGCCGTAGTTCGGACCGAATACCTGAGTGAAATGCTCTTCACTGTTGTACCAGTTGGAAATGGTCACGCCTTCGATTACAAAGCCCACTGCCTTTTCACGTACGTTGAGAGTTGCCGAAGAATCTGTAATATGAACATATCCGCTCTCATCGGCAATGCCTACGAGGGCATCCCATTCGATAACCGTGCTTTCGGGATTAGAAGTATCGCCGTAAATAGCAAGGTTGGGAATATTTATTTCAAGCTTTTCGGTATAAGTGCCGGGTGCAAGATTGATTATCTTGTGGGTGTTCTGGTTAAGATTCAGCGCATTGAGGAATTCAAGCGACTGCTGAATGGTCTTGAATTGGTATGCGCCGTTTTCAAGCACGCCCACCTTTGTATCATCGTAGCTTCCGTTTACACTTACAGTAATCGACTGACTTGCAGTTACACTTGCCGCAGTGTAGTTCACTACATAAACGTCAAAGGTTGCTTTTATTTCAGGATTATCCTTCCATTCAACCGTTACGGTCTGTTTGCCCGCCTGGCCTTTCGTAAAGCCAGTTACTTCAAAGCCTTCGGTAACTATGGTAGACTGCTTGCCGTTGTCGGTTATGGTTTTTACGGTGAGTCCGGTCAAATCCAAATCTTCGTTCCGGAAGTAGAACTGCTTTACGCTCTGATTTATATATTGTCCGTTGCCTGCCGCTGTATTGCCGCCCTGAACGATTTTATTGAAGCCAAGCTCTATATTTTCCACATCGTATACAGTTACTTCGTATTCATCGTTGAAGGTATTACCGTCAACCTTATATGTTACGTAAATTGTATAAGTACCCGCCTTGTTGCCATCGAACTCGGAATAGTCTATTTCAAGTCCTTCCGCGTTCAGGCTGAGCGGTTCTTCAAGCATTGTCGTTTCGTGGATAATATTAATCTGCAACTTGCTTGAATCGAAGTTTTCGCCCTTGATGTAGTTGACCTTGCCTCCGTCGACAATCTTAATATCCGCAACAGGGGTTACGTCTACCACCGTTTCAAATTTTGCATAATACAGGTCGGTCGTTCCTACTCCGGTCGCATTGCCGCGGGTAATTTTGTATGTACCGACAGTATCGCAGTCGATAGTAATGGCGTACATATCGCCGCAATAATAACTGATTACTTCGGTCGAGCCGTTGGGTTTTGTAAGTAAAATAGTCTGTAAGTCCTGCTTAGTTTTACCGCCCGAGCCGTTGTCTACATAAATGGTAAGTCTGCCGGGGGCGATAGCGTTTACTGAAATGCCTCTCTTTTCCCCGTTATACTGCACAGACTTGCTTGCATAGAATCCCTTTTCTACAGGTTCATCGGCGCTTGTGCCTTGACCGTTTGCCCAGTCGTAAACGCTATAATTCTCGCGCGAACGGGTACGAACGGTAGTATCCGCCAAAATCGTGAAAAGTCCGCTTGTGTATGCAGAGGAATATGTCTTATCTTCTAATTCACTGGGGATAAACTCGTATGTTGCAAACTGAGCGCCGCAGTCGTTACAAATTCCTTGTTCGTTGAAGTCGTGAGCGGAATACACTGTCTCTTCGCAACCGTCAAAGGTACACTCGTGCCAGTGCCCATCGACGTTGTAATGCCAAGCCGACTCAAAGTTATGTCTTACATAATTGCAAATATTGCAATCATCATCGTCATCGCCGTCATAGACGTGAGCTTCAAAATCCTTTTTCTCATCATCGTGACCGCAAGTAGCCGCGTACCAGTGTCCGCTTTCGTCGTAGCTGTACTCGTCTGCATAAGTGTGGGTATGCGGTACGGATCCGGGTTTTTTACAGCCGATTACCGCCGCACAGCTTATAGCCGCCGCACTCATCGTAAACAGTGCAAGCACCTTTACAAGTTTTTGTTTTTTCATTACTCCTCCTTAAAACTAAAAGAACTAAAAGTTTTAATATTAATTAAAGCATAAATAAATTATGTCTTAACCCGGTTTTACTCCGCCGAAACTCAGGGCAGAATGAAAAATTTTTTACTGTTAAGGGTTTTTCAGTGTGCGTTGCATAACGCACACTTTAGGGGGTACCCCCTAAACCGCCATTTATTATTTTTACCGTGTTATATTATACTATTATAGTTAATTATTGTCAAGTATTGTTTTATAATAACATTTTTCCAAAAAATGCGCGGCGCCGAAAACCTTTTCGGCGCCGCGCAGAACTCTTTATTTAAGCCTTGCTTTTATTTATAATATACTGTTTGTACATTTCATAATCCAAATCTATTACGGGAATTATGCTCGCATATGCATCAACGTGTATATGCCTGTAAACGTCTGTACTGCCCCTGTCGGCAAACAACACCTTTTCTTTACCGTCCGCCGTGCCGAGTACAAAGTAGTAACCATCGTCCTCAACATCGTTTATCGGCACTTTTTCAAGCGCTTCTTTCAGTTGAATATAACTTTCCTCATGTTCGCTTGCGCGTAAGAGTCTCAGACTCTTCCCGCTGTTAAAACCGTTTATACAGGGCAGAAAATCCTCATCGAATTTCAGATACTTTCCGTTGCCCTCTTCCGGCGGGTTATTTACTTTTGCGTTTAAGCCTTCCATCATACTTCCGATAAACGAAAAACTGGTTGCCGCATAGAGTTTATCCGAAACCAAAATCGCGCTCAGCTTGTTGCCCGAATAGGAAAATACTTTCCACTCCACCTCTTCGCGCCTTTTGCCCTCGTTAATACTGCAACGTGTTTTTATTCGGTAATCTCTGTTTACTAATCCGTCTCTGATAAGGGTATCAAGCTTTCCTGTCTCTTCCGAGGCGCATCCCCATTTGGCAAAAACCTCGTCAAACAGCATATTTACGTTTTTCTCATCGACAATAGAGTCGCGCGCCATCGGACGGAAAATTATACGGGTATCGTATTTTTTAATCTCATCGAGTCCTTCCATTATTTTTTCAAACTCTTTGGGATAACGCTTTGACAGTGCCCCCATTGCAAATGATAAAAAATCGCTCCAGCTTTCGCAAACATTATCACCCAGCATAACGTAATAATCATTAAATTTTTCGTGCGCTTTTTTAAGGTCGTCAAGCATATTAAATTCTTCACGGCACGCTTTGCTGAAGATGAAGTTTTCACTGATAAAATAAACTATACCAACACAGTTTTTGTTTGCCGTAACTTCCTTAACTTTTTCAATCCAGTTGTCCCCGCCGTGCAGATTTTTATCATACCAAAAATCCGCACCCTCATCGCTGAGCGCGGCAAGAATACTCTCTATTTCCGCGCCATCATCGTGGGAATAGCTAATAAAGGCATAGGGTCCGTCTGGATTTTTTTTGTCAAGACAGGTCTTTATCATTTAACTTCCCCCTTAATTACTCTGCTGTACAACTCGGAACATCTGATTAAAATCGGATAGGTAATCCATCTGGTTTTTTCAAACTTTTTAGGCGCAACGTAAAAATAGCGCTTGCTTATTTCGTATGAAAAATAAGTTATTACGTTGTATTCCTTTTGCGGAATATAGCGCTCGCTTTCATAGACGGTGAACGAACTTATTGTAGTCTTATCCACGTTTACCCTGCTACTCGTATGGGTGAGAACTTTGGGATAGCACGCAAATTTGCTTCCGCTATTATCCTCGCCTTTAAAGAAGTTTAACAGCTCAACTACTCTTGCATTAAATTCACTTTCATTGACGCGGCAGTCCTTTTCATCGTCCAAATCCCACGAATAAGTCGTTCGGTTGCCATCGTTTTTGATTACAAGATAGCATTTTCCCCCATCGAATTGGATATATTCATCAAGCGAAGATATGTTCACCATCTCCCTGCCGAGCATCAAAGAAATATCCGACTTCTGATTTTTCGCGTCATCAAACATAATCCGGAACAGGTGGCAAAAAGATGCGCCGCTTCCGATTTCTTTGAGCTTCATATCAACGCCGTCCATAAAGGCATCGTAGATATCCTTTTCGCATTGCCCTACGGTCTCTTTATCGAGGACGGTCATCTGCTCGGCTTTGATTTCGAAATTGAGTTGTTGCTGGGTGCAGTGCGCAAGCCCCGCATAATAGGTGAGTATAATTTTGACCGTGTCGCGAAGGGCGGCGCGGACGTCCACCGCGGGACTCATACTCTTGATAAGGTCTATTTTGTTCTGAATACCGTAAACGTTTTCGCTGGGATTTGCAACGCAGATTGCGTCTTTGCGGTCAAGATTTTCAAGACATGCAATGAGCGAATCGGTGTACGCCCTTATAATAAGAGGCTTCAAGGTTTGCGTTACGCGCGTATCAGCGTTTTTAAGGTCAAACGACAGATATGAAATAGAAGTGTTGTAAATATTGCGGCGAAGTTCCTCTACCTTTTCGGAATCGAATCCGGCAAATCTCTTGCGAAGCTGGTCATTTACCTTTTTGAACAAATCAGAGTAATCCGTTGGCTTGTCAAAAGAAACTCTTGCAAAAATCTGAGGTAAAATATCTTTGCAACCCACGACCGAAAACAGTATTGTCAATATGGATACGATATCCATATTGATAGCGCACTCGGGTTTGAAATTTTCCTTTACTCGGATTACCTTGTCGCGTCCGCACTGTTTTTCATTTATCCCGAATTTACAGCCAACGCCCATACATACGCACTCTTCCTGACAGATATTGAAATTATTTACGATAACAGGCAGGATATATTTTTCGACTGCGGTACACTGCTTGTCATCGTTTGTAATCTGCATTTCGAGGGCGTCCATAACCGATGCGGCAAGTTCGCCGTAATATTTATAGCTATCAAAACCGTTGCAGAATGACATTCTGTGCCGCTTGCGCAAAAGGTCGCCGGTTATATAGGAATAAAACTTTCCCAAACTATCGGTAACAACGAAGCTGTCCCTGTTGCCTTCGGTAAATTCTTCGGTAACGGTAATGCTCGTCTGTATACGGTTATCGTGTTCATCGATGCCGGTAAAATTGAGTTTGAGTACACCTTCGCCATCTTTACCCGTATCATCGATACTTCTTAAAAGCAGATATTTTCCGCTCGTGCCTTCGGGGAAGTATCTGACCAGCATATATTTTGCATCGTAAGATTTGTCACCGATAATAAAGCGGCAGGGTCTGATTTTCGACTCGGGGTCTGTATAGTCCGTGCCGTCTGCGATTTGCAAATCACAGATAAAACTTACCTTTTTAAAAAGCTTATAAAGATTTTCGCCTGAGTCGGGGATATTTTCCTTGGTTTTTGTGTCCGACTGTTTAAGTTTCTGAATATGCTTAAAAATTCCGATATATTCATCGGTCTGTTTATAAAAGGAGTCCTTGCTTCCTATGGCGCTGAATTTGTCGCGGAACGCAATATTTGCATCAAGCCCCAAAGCAACGTTGAGCATAATATACTTTATCGCATCGTCCGTTAAATCGTATGTACTGTAAAGATGCTCCGCCGAAAGTTTTATGCGCGATTCGCAGTTTGAAGTGGGCTGAAAGTTCAACGAAACAAATTTAGAAGTGATGTAAGCAAACGCAAGGTTTACTATGCAATTATACAATCTTTCTCGTTGCGAGGCGTCCTGCCGCAAATCCGTCTCAAGTTTTTTAAGCGCTTTGGGCGGATTTGAATAAAAAAGGTTCTTACCGAGAATGATTTTAAAGACCTCTTTATCCTTGACAGAACGGCAAAGCTCTATGACCTTTCCTATATAGTCTTCTTCAAGGATTTCAGCTTTTGCTTCAATCATATTAATATTCCTTTATATCGTTTAAGCGCGACAACAGGTTTGCAAGTTTGCCGTATTTTTCCTTTGCGAGTCTTTCGTCTTCCTTATCGCTTGCGATTTTTCCGAGACAACACTCGCGCCATTTGAATCTGTCAACTTCCGGTATGCCGGGGACGGTTCCCTCCTGCATATCCCACAAAAGATTTACTACGCCGTGCGTATCGTCTGCTTTCGCGTTCATTTCTTCACGGAAACGCTTGAATAAAGTGTTTTTGTAGTGTTCGGGATAAACGTCTGAGTCAATCGAAATATCCTTGAAAGGCACTGCCGAGGGGCAGAAAATGATATATTTTTCGTCCTTGGTCCTTTTCCACTTCTGCATAAGTTTTTCAAAGCAAGCTCTCGTGCCGAGTTCGAACTGTACCGAAGGGCGCATACAACAAACTATCGAGCCTGATTTGCTCAAAGAAAGGTCCGCCATATCCTGAGTACCCGAAGGGGTGTCGAATACAACTATGCACTCGCACGCATACATAACGTCAAGCGCTTCGCAGAGATTTGCTTTCTCTCTGTTCAATTTACCACCATCATCGTTCTTGTTGAGCGCGAATACTTTGCTGAATTCAAGTTCCTGCTCCGCGGGAGTTACGTCCGAACGGAGAAGAAGAACCGCATCGTTTTCAATATCTTTCGTGAAGTAGTGTCCGACGGGCACGAAGTATTCGTGCAGGTTAGTATAGGATTTCCAGTTTTCGGGGTCGCCGTTGCAAACGAAGGTATCCTGCTGGGCGTTTATTGCAAGTCCCTGCAAAGATTTCCTTGCAGAATAACTTTTTTCCGCGTCCTTCAAAAGCATAGACATACCGTAGCTTTCGGTATCGGCATCGATTATTATAATAGGTCTTTCGGGCTTGGGCATTTTTTCCCGAATGAGATAAAAAAGCGTGTTGAGGGTTGTAGTCGTTCTGCCAGAACCGCCTTTGTATGAATAAAACGAAATAAATGACATTTTTCTACTCCTTAATTTTTATCGTCCGTACCGCCGTTACCGGAAATATTATTTTTGGTAAAAGCCATAATTAAGTTACGCAAAAAGTTTGAACTGCCGTCCTCTTTGCCCAACGCTTCTTCCAAAACGTTCGCGTATACTTCTGAGCCACGCGAATCCGCGCTTTGTATTACTTTTTTGATTTCTTCATCGTAACGCATTGTCAAAAGAGATAAAAGTTGCAATTTTTCGGAAATATGGACAAGCTTGCTTACCTTGATTTCATCGGTATCCTTATCGATGGAATTGAGTTTTTCAACAACGGGTCTGTTCTTTCTCTCTTCTTCGGTCAGATTGCCTATAAGTTTTTCGGGCGAGAGTTGCTCATCAACAATATCGATTATCTCGTTTAAAACCAAACGTGCAAGCCCCTTGAAGACCGAGCGCATTTCACCGATCTGCTTGTCTTTCTCCGCGTCTGATTTAGCGCGGTCCTCTTTCAGAATACGGATTTCGGTTTCTTTCTCGTTTACTGCCTTTTTAACTTCTTTATCGATTTTTTTTGTATAATTTTCTTCGTTACCGATAAGGGGAGCTTCATAGGTCTCGTAGTAGCGGTAGAACGCAATAAGCGCATCAACGTAGTAATAGTTGGTTATCGCGTTGTAACCGTCCTTATCCCAGACCCATACCCTGCTCTTGTCTTTACTTACTTTTTTATTCCTTATAATCGCCTTTAAGGAATCCTTCATCTCTTTCTGGGGATATTTGACAAGATACTCGTTCATAAGGTTGTTGTTCTTCAACAACAGGGGCATAAGGGGAAGAACCGCCATATTCACCTTACGGAGCTGTTTTGAAAGCTCCGTGTTTTGGGGGTCTGCCTTTTCCGCAAATTCCAGAATATAGCTGTCTATCTTATACAGAAAACCATCGTCCTCAATTTCGTTGTAGCACCTCTGGGTGTTTTGAATGGATAGCTGAAAGGCGTTCAGCATCTTTTCGTATTCTTCGTAATTTTGGGCTTTCAATGTCTCATCGTAAGCCGAGTTAATGACAATACCTATTACGAACAGGTTATTGAAAAACGAATTATTGTGGTTGCTCTGGCGGACAACACTCAAATCGATAGGAGTACCGTCCTGAAAGCAGGGACCCTTTGCCATATGCTTTTTGAAGGGTAACATTTCGGTATTCGCGCCGCCGAAGCCCTCGTTCCACAGCGTTTCCGCAAGTGATACGGTAGACGTTTTAAGCAACGTAAAACAGCCGGGGTCGTCCAGCTTTCTGAATTTATAAGTGAGGGGTTGACCATTATTTATTTTATTATAAAGGAAATCAAGCTCCTGCTTTTCTTCTTCCGAAAGCTCTTTTAAAAACTCTGCGAACTCTTTAAATTCTTTATACCGTTCAAACTTTTTCTGGGTCAGCCACAACTGCTTCTTTTTGAACTCTGCGGGGTTGGTTATATCTTTAAAGAAAGCAAAATTTTTCACTTCGCCCGACAGCTCGCGGTCTTTTTCAAGTCCCGTTCCCAACAATTCTTGTTCGATTGACTGCAGTTTATCTTCAAACGCCCTCAACTTCTGAATTTTTCCGTTTGCTCCGTCAAATCTCTTATACAGACCGAGATAAACGGTTGAAGCAACATATGAAAAATAGAGTGAAGGCTCTGCGCAGCTGTTTTTCATAGGTCTGAACGACCAGCCCAAAACTTTTCCGTCGCTGTTTCTGACGATACAGTCGCAAGTGACCTGAACTGCGCTCAGGTACATATTCCGCACCGCTTTTTTTACTTCTTCGGTTGAAATGGTTTCGGTATAATCCGTTCCCGTAACTTTCCATTTCTGGTTCTTATAGATCGACGGAGCGGAAATCTCAAGTTTTCTAATAAATCTTTCTATACAGTCGGCGGCAAGGAATACCCAGCTTGCGGCATCGAGATAGCCCGACCCTTTCCATATTGAATTTCCTTCCGGCGTGGGGTCATCGAAAAACGGCATACTTGAAAACAGCACGTTTTTGGTGTTGTCCGAATACTCCGCCACGCCCTTGGGATAACACTCGTATATAAGTTTTGAAACAGACTCGACCACGATAGCCAAAACGGTTTTATCACAATTTTTAATGGGCTTGTCGTCCAGCTTTGTTTCAAATAAATCTTCCGCGCTTTCTTTTTCCTCTCCGTTTAAGAGGTCCAACTCAGATAAAAGCGCGGACAGCGCGGGAGCAACCGACAGAACGCCGGTCTGCGGCATTTCATCGGACATAAAAAAGCCCAGATCCTCTGCGGTGCGCCTCTTTTTGACCGCGTTAAAACCGTAACGCACGAGGTCGTCTATCCATTCCTGCGCCTTAATGCTTTTGGGCTTAAATTGCCTTAATACTTTCAGACCGCCGCCCTCATTCTCCGCCAGACCATCGTACTCGTCGATAATCACTCCATTTTTAATCTCGTCCATATTCTCCTCCTTATTTTACGGGTGTTTGTATTTGAAATCGCCGCCGAACTGCTTGTAATCGTTTCCGATTTTTGCGTATATGTATCTCAACGGCTCGCATACTACTTCTTTGATTTTGAACAGGTCGCCCCTCTCGTTCAGAGTTTCGCCGAGGCAGAACCCCGCGCAGTGTTCCTTTGCTATGCAGTCCTGACAGTCGGGCATATTGCTAAGCGTTCGGCTCTGCAAAACTTCTATCTTCTTTTTGTCGTAAATTATACGATTGTTTTTTCTATCGTATTTTCCATATATAAACGCGTCAAGCCCCTCGGGATTGCTTCCGCTCATACACATTTCGCAGGCGGAAACATATCCGTCCATAGTGAGATGGGGCATCGGCAGACAGGAACGGCAATAGTAACAGGTCGGTCCATCGAAGTTGGTCGTAAAATTACTTTCGTAAAACACACCCAAACCCTTTGCAAACTGACGGGCCTCGATAAACTTTCTCGCAAAGTGCATATTGTTTATCTGCTCAAAGACCTTGTCCTCCGCCTCGCTTACGGGCGCGAAAATGGGATCTACCCATACGTATTTTATACCTAAATTATTAAGGTACTTTATACCCTCTATCTGCCTGTCGATATTGTACTGGGTAATGGTACTGCGGACGCCGACCATAGCGCGCTTATCTTTTAAACTTTGAAAAAATTTGAGATTGCGTTCGATAATTGCGGAGGTGGGCTTGCCCGTTTTCGTCACCCTGAACATATCGTGTGTTTCGGGCAGGAGGTCCATAGAAATCCATATCTCATCCATATTGTAGGCGAGCCACTCGGCAAGTTTCTGATTAAAAAAGCCGTTGGTCTGAATTTCGCAATTAATATCTTTACGGTATTTGCGAGCATACTCGCAAATATATTTTATGAGTTGCGGTTCGGTCGTTGGTTCACCGTTACCGAAAAATCTTATACCGTTGACTATTCCGGTTGCAACATACTCGTCCACACCGCACTTCGCAAAATCCAAATCAAGCACGTTATAGTCCGATTTTCTTGCGCCGTAACAGTATTTGCAAGCCATATTGCACCGCGAAGTCAGCAAAAACGATATAATTTTTTTATTACAATAAGGCAAATTCAGCTCCTTTTTCTAAAAACCGTAAAAATAAGCTACATAATTATACACTATTCGCGCAAATAAGTCAATACAATATTAAATTATCAGTTTCCGTATACTTGTACTCAATAGTCAAGGCTTTAATATATTCTTTTAAATAAAACCGAAAAGTTTTTTACAAGATTAAAGGCGAGAGAAATTAAAATTTCACTCGCCTTTATAAAATCCGTTTTCGTCTAATTTGCCGATAAGTCTTTTATAAGTTTTATTAAAAGACTCATCGCTGTCGATGAACGCTCCCGACTTCTGTTCCTGTATATAAAGCCAATAAGCCCAATCATATTTCAAATATTTATCTTTGAAATCTTCCCTTAATATGTCAAGCGTATCCGCAACCTTTTCGCCGTTAAGCTCCGCTAAAATCCGCTCGTACAGCTTGTCCAATGATTCAACCAATGCCCTGTCCATCGTAAAAAACGGTTTGATGTAGGTTTTGATTTTGCCGTAACCGCAGAATAACTGCGAATAAAAAGTTTTCGCCGCATCGGAATTTTTTTTTACAATCTTAATCGCTCTGCTGTTAGCAAGACCTATAAAATTCGAAAATCCCTCATGGATTTCATACTGATATTTAAGTCTATTTTCCAAAATAACCTTCTGAACGCGGTCCTTTTTCGCGTTGATAAAGCTGAGCATAAACCCTGCAACCGCCGTAACCAATGCAAACGCGGAAGTTAGTATCGCAATTAAAGTTTCCCAATCCATAATCTAATCTTACCTCTAAAAAAGTTTAACAAATATCTGCCGTCAAGTCAATAATTTTTTATTTTTTCTACTTTGGGCTCGATAGAATAAACCACATTCTTTAAAAAACAACATAGCAAAATATAAATCTCGGCAACTTCCTTCTCCGCGACGGTAAGGGCAACCGCCGCTACGGTCACCGCTTGCGCGCTGTTATGCGCAAGCTTATCTCGGACGGCAAAACAGCGGGTGTCCGCTGTTTCGAGAAGTCCGTCCTCGTCCTCCCTCGACCGTGAGGAAAATCGGTTAATAAAAAGCCAAGTACTTTTTGTGAAAATAT
>JAIDFD010000102.1 GCA_029054485.1 Clostridia bacterium
AAATTAGATTGAAAATATCAAAAAGGTGTGCTATACTTTAAAAGTCAATAAAATACAGGACAAAAAAAGGAGAAATTATGGATTTGAAATACAACCGTAAAAACGTATATAAAGAGGCGGACGGAAACGAGCTTGAAAAAATTTACGCCTTTTCCGAAGGCTACAAAAAGTTTTTGGATAACTCCAAAACCGAGCGCGACGCTTCCGAACAGGCTAAAATTCTTGCCGAAGAAAACGGCTTTAAGCCTTTCAGCTTTTCCGAAAAACTTAAAGCGGGCGACAAGAGATACTTCATCAACAGGGGCAAAAATATCTTCCTTATCAAGGTAGGTAAAAAGGACGTATCAAAAGACGGCGTGAGAATTATGGTCGCGCACGTTGACTCGCCGAGACTTGATTTAAAACCCAATCCCGTATTCGAAGAGGCGGGGCTTTGCTATCTCAAAACCCACTACTACGGCGGAATTAAAAAGTACCAGTGGACGGCAATGCCTCTCGCTTTGCACGGCGTGGTTATGCTCCCCGGCGGCGTTAAAAAGGACGTCTGCGTAGGCGAGGACGAGGACGATCCCGTTTTCTACATCACAGACCTTTTACCCCATCTTGCCGCTGAGCAGAGCACCAAGCCCATGAACAAGGCAATAGAGGGTGAGAGCCTCAACGCGATTATCGGCGGACTTCCCGCAGTGGGCGATGAGGACGACAAAGAAAGCGTAAAGACCGCGGTTTTGACGCTGCTCAATAAAAAGTACGGCATTACCGAAGTTGACTTCCAGTGTTCCGAGCTTTGTTTCGTTCCCGCAGGCAAGGCGCGCGACGTCGGTTTCGATAAGGCGTTAATCGCCGCTTACGGTCACGATGACAAGGTCTGCGCTTACCCTGAAATGAAAGCTATTTTCGACACCAAGTCGGACAGAACGGTTATTGCTGTGTTTGCCGACAAGGAAGAGGTAGGCAGCAACGGCACCACGGGTATGCAGTCAAAAGTCATCTGCGACGTTATTGACACCATTGCAAATTCTTTCGGCGTTAATCCCATAGAAGTAAGATACAACTCTAAGTGCATTTCGGCGGACGTTACCGCAGGCTACGACCCCGCATACGCTTCGTCTTTTGAAAAGCGCAACACAACCTTTATAAACTGCGGCGCGGCGGTGTCCAAATATACGGGCGCTCGCGGTAAGTCATCGTCAAACGATGCGGACGCGGAGTATATGGGCTATATACGCGACATATTCGACAAGGACGGCGTTTACTGGCAGACGGGCGAGCTGGGCGCAATCGATATAGGCGGCGGCGGCACCGTTGCAATGTTCATTGCAAATCTCGGTATCGATACCGTCGACGTGGGTGTTCCCGTGCTTTCGATGCACGCGCCTTACGAGCTGATTTCAAAGGCGGATATTTACTCGCTTTACAAAGCCTGCCTTGCATTCTGCAAATAACAAGCCGTACCTATAAATTAATTTTGCGTTCAAAAAAAGGATGTGCTGAACTGCACATCCTTTTAATTTTATATTTACTCTTTCAATTCTTCTAGTTTTGCTTGCAACTTTTCTCTTTTGGCTTGTATTCGACGTTCTCGTTTTTCGTTTGCTAATTTTTCACGTTCCTCTTTTGAAATTGAAAAATCATTTTTTAAAACGTATATAAATGCAAAAATACTAAATCCTGTCAACGCAAAGAATAGCAGCATAGCTATGACCGCAGTTATTGGATTATGGTGCAATATAATCCAAGCTATTGTACCACATAAAAATAAAATACTAAAAGCAGCATTCTCAATTACCAATAACCCCAATATTGCTAAAACAAAATTTCTTTTCTTTTTCATAAAAACATAGTATCGCGTAGATTTTTATTTGTCAAGTGTAAATCAAATTCGCATTTATTGCTTAGTTTTTAATTCTTACCGAGTAGACGTCGGAAAGACGTTCGCGGACGAACAGTCTGTATTTTTTGCCAGCCGATTCAAACAGAACGTAAACCCTTGTGTTCGTAGCCGTTGCAACCGTGCAAAGCCCTTCGGACATGGAGGGGATAGAGTAGTCGGCTTTTATCATTTCTTCATCGTTTTTATCTAATGTGTACAAATTGATATCCGCATAGTATCCCGCGCCCGTAGTCTGTTTTATACCGTTATATTGAAAACTTGTAAAAGTTGACGCGCTTGCAGTGACTTTTGTTTTGTCGTAAAGGGTAATGTGTGAGTTTGCAAGTCCGTAGCTCTGCGAAAGAACGATATTGCTTCCCGCAATCGCCACGCCCTGAACCTGCTCGGGTATGGAATAAATTTTGTCTATTCTCGGAACATAATCGGTTAAATTCAAGCTTGAACTTAAAGCGACGAGTCCGTACTCTGAAGAAGAGTCGGAAGATACCGAGTACTCGTACATAAACGCGTAGTTTTTATAGTTGTTAGGGGTCAAAAGGTGGTGGGTAGAATCCGTTTCGTAATTCCCCTTGCGGTAAAATTCGCCTACATAAAGTTTGTCGTAGGAAAGGGAAGAGTAATTGGGGTCATCGTAATAATAGCAGAAACTCGCACTGCAATTTGCATTGAACGTTGCGGTGAAGTTAATCGCGCGGTCAACGTTGCCATTTTCATCGGCTACTTTTCCAAGCGCCTTTTCGATAATTTCGGTTGCGGTGTTGGTGTAGTCGTTACCTTCGTACAAAGACGACTTTGCAACGAACACGGTGTTTTCACCTGTAACCCAGACGACTGAGCCGTTGTTGTTTGCCGCAATTCCGCCGCAGTGACCTTTATAGTCGGTACCGTCGACGTTTTTCATTGTGACGTAGCCGATATAACCCGTGTCGCCGCCCGTAACGTATATGCGGGAAGGCGAGCCGTCAACCATATAAGCGGTGATAAAAAAGTACTGCTGTTTTTTTGAAATTATCACGCCCTCATCGTCTTTCAGGTCGTACGCAATTTCGCAGTTGCCCATACCCTGCGGCACAGCGCCATCGCCGAGACCGGGGATTGCAAACTCTTTTGAAAAGTTTTTTTCAAAGTCCTCGTACTTGTCCGCAAAGAACCATACGCCGAGGAAAATGAACAGCGCGACAAAAAATGAAATTACAACCGTGAGCGAAATTAAAAGTTTCTTATGTTTCATAGCTTTATTTTACCAAATGTTTCTTAAAAATGCAATTATATTAAGCCGCCGCAGATTAATATCTGCGGCGGCTTTAAAATCAGCCGAAAATTCCTTTCAATATAAGACCGAATATAAAGGTTGCCGCCGCGCCGATAAAGGCGAGGACTATCCTGAAAGTTATATCGCGCTGTTTCTGCTTCGCGCTCCGCTTAAAATTGAAGCCGCTTTCTTTCAGGCTGATGACGTACATTTTTTCGCCCTTTCGTTCGGAAGTAATCAAATCGAAATAACCGTCGGTTTTTAAATCGTTTAAAATTCCGTCTATTAAATCGGGCGAGTATTTCTTTTTTGCGGGCAGAACGGACAGAATATCGAGCGGTGAAATAAGGCAGCCGTCTGTGCCATCGCAAAGACTATACACTGCCGACATAACTTCGTTTTCGTTTTTGGAAAGCATCTTTTACACCAGCGCAAAAATAAGCGAAATTATAAGGCTTCCCAGCATACCGCCCAAAAAGGCGGAAGCGAAGGTAAAATTAATTTTACGCTTTGGCGCCTCGTCCATATCTTCCGCGTCCTCGGCGGGTTCTTCCTCGATATACTCTTTCAAAGGAGCAATGCAAAAAAGGTCGCCGCGCGAGTACTTGACGTCGATATAGCCGCCCTCTTTCAAAAGGGTCAAAGCCCTGTCAAGCCGTTCGCCGCTTTCATCGCCGTCCGGGAAACAATCATAAAATTCGTCCTCGGCAATAACTACATACCGCCCTGAAGGGCTTAAACTGTTAATTTTGTCGAGTACCGCTCCGCAAATCTTGTCCATTTATATTAATAATGGTATCTTTTTACGGTTTTTATACCTATAAGCTTCAAACTGCCGACCAGATTATTCCGCCGATAAAAAGCGCAACGGGCAGGGCGAGGGTGACGTATGAACAGATAATTATGATTTTGAGATTTTTAAAGTTGTTTTTCTTTTTCTGAATATTAGCAAAGGTCAGTGCGCCCAGCGCGAGCAGGACGGAGGCGATTAAAAGATAAATTCCCGCCGCCGAAAAAACGAGCGCCAAAACAAAGGTAATAAGCGCCGCCGCGGCAAGCCCTACCGCGATATAGGCAAAAGTCTTGCCCGTGTAAGGAATTTCGGGTTTTCCCTCTTTTTTCATAAGTCCTCCTTTAAAAGTTCTCTGTGTGCGTCCGGTTCGGCGAGCGCCGTTTTATAGTCGGTGTAAATCACAAACCCCGCGTCCGTCTTGGGCGGTTTTTTTACAAACTTCTTTTTAACGTAGTCCACGGGGATTTTAGCGCCCTCGCGCCCGTCGGAGTAGTAGGCGCAGATTTCCGCCGCGGTTTTGATAACGCCGTCCGCAACTTCCCGTCCGTCTGTGATAATTGCAACGTGCGAAGAGTGGTACTTTTGCGTGTGAAGCCAGATATCGTCCTGCGCAAGCGATTTTGTCAGTCTCTCGTTTTGCAGGTTGTTGCGCCCCGCAATAATTTTAAAACCTCTAAACTCATACGTCCTGTAAGGGGTAACCGCCGTCTTTTTGTTCTTGGTTTTCACCGCCTTGATAAAGCCGAGCTGAACAAGCTCTTCCGAAATTTCTTCCAGATCGCAAATCTCTTCCGCGGCGTTCAGGTGTGCTGAAATGGATTTGAGATAGTCAAGCTTTTTTTCTGCCTGTGCCTTTTGCTCGCTCACGCTTAAAAGGGTGCGTTTCAATTTAGCGTATTTTTTATAATACTTCTGCGCGTTCTGCGAAGGGGTGAGGGTCGGGTCAAGCTCTATTTTTATCCTGCCGCCCTCGGGGTCGTAATAGTTAATACATTCCAGCGTTTTCGCGCCGCGTTCTATGGCGTAGATGTTGGCGGTTATAAGCTCGCCTTTCAGCTTGATTTTTTCCGCGCCCTCGCACTCCACGAGTTTTGAACTTATTTCCGCAAGCCGTTTTTCAACCTTTTTAATCTGTGCGCAAAGCGCGCTTTCGGCTTTGGTTTTCGCCGCCTGAAAGGTCTGCTTTTTATAAGTATAGGAGTAGTACGCAGCCTGCGCCTCTAAAATTGTTGAATAGCGCACTTGTTCATGCGAGCAGGAACGCACCTTGAAATCGGCGGGTTCGCCGTTTAAAAAGGTTACGCAAGGGTCGGTTGTTTGTTCAAACAAATAGCCGTAAAGCTGTTCGGCGGTAAGATTTTCGCCAAGGCACTCAACTGCTTCCAAGGCGGTGGCGTAGGATATGCCCGTAATCCTGTCCGAGATAATTTTTGCCTTGTCTCCCTCGGTTTTCAAAACCTCTTTCAAAGCGGAAACGTCGTTCGGCAAAATCTTGTCCTGCGGTTCGGGCAGGGCGTATTTTACGCCGCCCAAAATCAGCCGCTTTGTGTTGTCGCCGATAGAAGTGGTTTTCAGTGCGCCGATTATCGTACCGTCCCCGCCGCAGAGCACCGCGTTGGAGTACTTGCCCATAATTTCAAAGTACAGCCGCATAACGGAAGAGGAAAAGTCGGATACGCATTTTAAATCGAAGTATATTATTCTTTCAAACCCGTGCTGTTTAATATCCAGAATTTCCGCGTTTTGCAGGTGCTTTCTCAAAAGCATACAATAATTGGGCGCAACCTGCGGTACGGGCTTTTCATCTTCTGAAAGGCTGAGCCTTGCCCCGCGCGCCGAAAGATTGGCGTCGAGTTTAACATTGCCAGATCCGGTGTATATAATAAACGTAAGCTCTTCGCGCGCAGGCTGAACTATCCGTGAAATTTTGCCGTGGATAAGCTTTTCTTTCAGCTCTTTGGCAACGTATGAAATTGTAAAAGCGTCCTGCGGCATACAATTTACCTTTAAAAACTTTTTTACCATTATAAAACAAAAAAAAACAAAAGTAAATTGATTATCCTTGCGGTAAAACGCTTTTCAAAACAAAACTATTATGATAGAATATACTTTGTATAAATTTCAAATTTAAGACAAACAGGAGATTAATAAAAAATGAAGTATACGCAAACCGCCGGCGAAAAAAGCACCGTAAAACTTACCATAACTTTCACTGAGGAAGAGTGGCAGGAAGCTTTGAACAAGTCTTATGCAAGAACGAGGGGCAAATATTCAGTGCCCGGTTTCAGAAAGGGCAAGGTTCCCAGACCCGTGCTTGAAACCTATTACGGAAAGGGTGTTTTGTACGAAGAAGCGTTCAACGTCCTCTATTCCGAGCATTACGGCAATATTCTTGAAAAGGAAAAGAATAATTTTACCCCCGTCGGAGAGCCTTCGCTCGACGTTGAGGACCTGACCGAGGGCAAGGGTCTTGTACTCGGCGCGGTTGTGCCCGTAAAGCCCGAAGTTACGATTGAAAAATATACAGGTTTAAAAATAAAGAAGTTTGAATATAATGTATCCGATGCCGAAGTGGAAAAGGAAGTTGAAAAAATCCTTCAAAGCGGCGCGCAGAAGGTGGAAGTAACGGACAGAGCCTGCAAACTTGGCGATACCGTAAACATTGACTTTTCTGGCAGCGTAGACGGCGAAAAATTCCCCGGCGGCACGGCGGACGATTATAACCTCGAACTCGGAAGCGGCTCGTTCATTCCTGGCTTCGAAGAGGGTGTTGCCGGTATGAAAATCGGCGAAACCAAGGATATAAACGTCAAATTCCCCGAAGATTATCAGGCGGAAAACCTTAAAGGAAAGGACGCGGTTTTCACTATCGTTCTTCACAAAATTACCGAAAACAAGCTTCCCGAGCTTACCGATGAATACGTTAAATCGCACTCGCAGTCGGCTACGGTTGCCGAATACAAAAAAACCGTTCGTGCCCGCCTTGAAAAGAGCGCGGAAAACAAGGGCAGGGATGAGACCGAAAACAGCATAATCAACGAAATTTGCAAGTATGCAAAGGTTGAAATTCCCGACGCTATGATAGAGAGCGAAATCGACAGGCTCGTGCAGGAGTTCAGCTACCGTCTTATGTATCAGGGTTTGAAGCTCGACGACTATCTTAAATATATGGAGCTTTCCATGGCGGACTTCCGTTCGCAGTACAAAGAGCAGGCACAGCACAGAGTTTTAAGCCAGCTTGTAGTTGACAAAATCGTCAAGAGCGAAAAGTTCACCGCGGAAGACAAAGAGGTCGAAGCTAAGATAGAAGAGCAGGCAAAATCGGTTGAAAAGACTGTTGCGGAATATAAAAAGGGTATGGACCCCAGACAGCTTGACTATATCAAAAACGATATTATTATAACCAAGATGTTTGACTTCCTTACCGCCAACAACGAAATGTACGGCGAAGAAGTAAAAAAATCACCCGCCAAAAAAGCAACAACGACTGCGGCGGCGGAAAAGAAAACTCCCGCCAAAAAGCCCGCAGATAAAAAAGAATAAGAAGAGGAGGCGTTATTATGGAACGCAACGCATTAGTGCCTTACATTGTAGAACAGACTTCCCGCGGGGAGCGTTCGTATGACATTTACAGCCGTCTTTTAGAGGACAGAATTATCTTTTTAAGCGGCGAAATAGACGACGCGGTGGCTAACACCGTAGTAGCACAGCTTATTTATCTTGAAGCGAAGGACCCCCAGAAGGATATTTCGCTGTATATCAACAGCCCCGGCGGTTCGGTATCGGCAGGACTTGCGATTTACGACACTATGAACTATATCAAGTGCGACGTATCTACCATCTGTATCGGTATGGCGGCTTCTATGGGCGCATTTCTGTTATCCAGCGGCGCAAAGGGCAAGAGATACGCTCTTCCCAACAGTGAGATTATGATTCACCAGCCTTTGGGCGGCGCACAGGGGCAGGCAAGCGATATCAAAATCGCGGCTGAACATATTTTGAGAACCAAACAGAAGCTGAACACCATTCTCTCGCAGAATTCGGGCAGACCGCTTGCAGAGATAGAGCGCGACACTGACAGAGACAATTACCTCTCCGCACAGCAGGCTCAGGATTACGGTCTGATAGACAAAGTATTCTATAAAAGATAATTTTAAATGCATATCTGCGGCGCAATACTGCGTTAAGTTGCGCTTTTTTAGGTTCGCGTACGGCAAAGTACGCTCGCCGTCAAAAAGCTCGCTTGCCTTGTCTTGCTTGCATCTCTGCATTTTAAACATAACCATTAATAATCTCGCTGCAAAGATTTTGCATAGCAAAAGATTTGGGCGAAAGGAGTTTTTTTGAAAGAAAAGAGATTTTGTTCTTTTTGCGGTAAAACCGAGGATAAAGTTAAAAGGCTTATTTCAGGGCAGGACGGCGCGTGCATCTGCGATGAATGCGTTGAAATCTGCGGCGATATGGTAAAGGATTTGGAAGGTGCGGGTATGGAGCCCGTTCCTTTGAAAAAACCCGCCGAAATAAAGGAAGAGCTGGATAAATATATCGTTGGGCAAAACGAAGCGAAAAAGGTGCTGTCGGTTGCGGTATATAACCACTACAAGCGCATAAACAATCTCGCGGGCGGAGTAAAAGACGACAGCGAAGTAGAGATTGAAAAGAGCAATATTCTGCTTTTGGGACCTACGGGCTGCGGAAAGACCTTGCTTGCAAGAACGCTTGCAAGAATTTTAAACGTGCCTTTTGCATCATCGGACGCAACCACTCTGACCGAGGCGGGCTACGTTGGCGAGGACGTTGAAAATATTTTACTGAAATTAATCCAGAACGCCGACTATGATATAGACAAGGCTCAGCGCGGAATTATATATATAGACGAAATCGATAAAATCGCGAGAAAGAGCGAAAACGTTTCCATAACCCGCGACGTGTCGGGCGAGGGCGTTCAGCAGGCGCTTTTGAAAATTATCGAAAGCACGGTTGCAAACGTGCCCCCTCAGGGCGGCAGAAAGCACCCCCAGCAGGAGTGCCTGAGAATAGACACAACCAACATTCTCTTTATCTGCGGCGGCGCGTTCGTAGGGCTTGACAAAATCGTTCAAAAGCGCAAGGACAGCACGTCTTTGGGCTTTGGCGGTACGGTCAAGGACAATGAAGAAAACGTATACGAAATGCTTGCAGACGTAAAGCCGCAGGATTTGACCGGCTTCGGGCTTATTCCGGAGTTTGTCGGGCGTGTGCCTATCGTTGTAAGCCTGCACCCTTTGAACGAGGAAGCGCTTGTAAACATTTTAACCCAACCCAAAAACGCTATTATAAAGCAGTACCAGAAGCTTATCGCTATGGACGGCGTAAAGCTTACGGTTGAGGACGGTGCGGTGCGCGAGATAGCTAATACCGCAATCCGTTTAAAGACGGGCGCGAGGGGACTCAGGACTATTATCGAAAGTTTTATGACCTCGGTAATGTATAAACTGCCTTCCGAGAAAAACGTCAAAGAGGTAGTCGTCACCAAAGAGTGCGTAACCGATAAAGCCGAACCCAAGATAATTTATCAGGAAACGGCTTAACGCAAAACTTACTTTAAACGCGCCAAATGTGCCTGAGTAGCGCATTTGGCGTTTACTATAAATGGAGAAGAATATGGCTAATTTACAGGAATTTCCGCTTTTGGCCCTTCGCGGAAGGGTGGTCTTTCCCAATACCGCAATGTCGTTCGACGTCGGGCGGCTGATTTCGCTTACGGCGGTAAAGCTCGCGTCCGAAAAGGATTCCCGCCTTCTAATCTGCACCCAAAAGGTACAGGATAAGGAAGATATCGATGAAAACGACCTCTACGAAGTCGGCACGGTCATAAAGATACGGCAGATAACAAAGCTCCCCGGCAATTCAATAAGAATTTCCGTGGAAGGACTTTACCGTGCGCGCGCAAAGCAGATTTTCAAAGAGAACGGCTCGTTTATTTCTGTTGCGGAAGAGATTACGCCCGTACACGGCGACGCCGCACTGGAAGAGGCGTATTTCCGCACCGCAAAGGAAATTTTAAAAGACGTAACAAGCGACAACCGCTTCGGCAAGGACACTTTGAACGCGCTCGAAAGATGCACCGACCCCGATGACTTCGTAAATCTCGCGGGTCACTATATGCAGATAAGCGTTGAACAAAAGCAAGAGCTTTTGGAGTGCGAACGCACTGCGGACAGGCTTAAACTTTGCGACAGATATTTAAACTACGAGCTTGAAATCAGTCGCTTGGAGCGCAAAATCGGCTCGGTCGTAAGACAGAATATAGAAAAGAACCAAAAGGAATATTATCTCCGCGAACAGCTCCGCGCCATTCATTCCGAGCTTGGCGACGACGTGGAAGAGAAGGACGAGTTGGAGCAGAAAATCAAGGAAAAGGGACTGCCGCAGGAAGTAGAAGAGAAGGCTTTGAAAGAGCTTTCGCGTATGTCGCGTATGCAGTCCTCTTCGCCCGACTACAACGTATTGCGCCTTTATATCGACTGGATTTTGGACTTGCCCTGGACGGAAAGCACGGCGGACACCGAACTGCTTTCGGACGCGGTCAAAATTTTAAACGAGGACCACTACGGGCTTGAAAAGATAAAGGAGCGCATAACCGAGTACCTTGCGGTATTAAAGCGCACGGACGGCGCAAACGCGCCCATTCTCTGTTTCGTAGGTCCTCCGGGCGTAGGCAAGACCTCGATAGCTTCGTCCATTGCAAGAAGTCTCGGCAGGAAGTTTGTAAGAATGAGCCTCGGCGGAGTCAAGGACGAGGCGGAAATCCGCGGGCACAGAAAGACTTACGTCGGCGCGATGCCCGGCAGAATTATCACCGGTATGAAAAAGGCGGGCTCTGTAAATCCCGTGTTCCTTCTTGATGAAGTTGACAAAATTTCATCCGATCTTCGCGGCGACCCTTCGGGCGCGCTGCTGGAAGTTTTGGATCCCGCGCAAAACAGCACCTTCGTTGACAGGTATATCGAATTGCCTTACGATTTAAGCAAAGTGCTTTTCGTAACCACGGCAAACACGCTCGATACAATCCCCGCGCCCCTTTTGGACAGAATGGAAATTATAGAGCTGAGCGGCTACACCTCGGAAGAGAAAAAGGAAATCGCAAAACGCTATCTCGTTCCCAAAAAGCAGGCGGCAAACGGCTTGAAAAAGGAAGAGTTTTCTATAAATTCCGCCGCAATAGACGCGTTGATAGAGGGCTACACAATGGAAGCGGGAGTACGAAACTTAGAGCGTATGATTGACGCGGTTTGCAGAAAAGCCGCGGTTAAACTCTCGGACGGCAACGCTGAAAAGGTCAGCGTCACCGCAAAAAATCTGGCGGACTTGATCGGCGCGAAAAGGTATGATAAAAACGGCGGCGGACTGGATGCGGACGAAGTCGGCGCGGCTACGGGGCTTGCCTGGACGGCTGTCGGCGGCACTACGCTCACTATCGAAGTTTCGGCTATGCAGGGAAAGGGCGATATACTCCTCACCGGCAAGCTGGGCGACGTTATGAAAGAGAGCGCGCGGGCGGCAATAAGCTATATCCGCTCCAACAGCGCAAGCTACGGCATAGACGTTTCCCTTTTCGAAACGACCGATATTCACATTCACGTCCCCGAGGGCGCGACCCCCAAGGACGGACCGAGCGCGGGAATTACTATGGCTACGGCGATACTCTCGGCGTTCACCAAAAAACCCGTCAAAAAATCGATTGCGATGACGGGTGAAATTACCCTGCGCGGAAAGGTTTTGCCCATAGGCGGACTTAAAGAAAAGGCGCTCGCCGCGTACAGAAAGGGTATTCACGATATTATCATTCCCGCGGACAACCAAAAGGATTTGGAGGACATTCCCGAATCGGTGCGAGGAAATATTAATTTCATTCCCGTAACCGAAGTGGATACGGTGTTCAAGAGCGCGATTATAGGTATTTAAATGTTGAAAATCACAAATGCGGAATTTATCATAAGTGCGGCGGACAAATCGCAGTTTGTCAAAAGCGATAAGCCGATTATCGCCGTGTGCGGTAAATCAAACGTTGGGAAATCGAGTTTTATTAATATGCTCGCGGGCAGAAAAAAACTGGCAAAGGTTTCAAAAGACCCCGGTCGTACAAGGCTTGTAAACTACTT
>JAIDFD010000103.1 GCA_029054485.1 Clostridia bacterium
ATTGAATTGAGTTTGAATCTCTTTAAAAAATTGTCTGTAGTTGCGTAAAGAATGGGTTTGCCGACCGCGTCTTTTCTGCCACAAGGAACAATCATTTCAAGCTCTAACAGGGTATGTATTGCATAATCACAGCTTACCTGTCTGATCTCTTCCAATTCGGGTTTTGTTATGGGCTGTTTGTATGCGATAATCGCCGCACATTCGAGTATTGTCTTAGTAAATTCCTTTTCCTTAATCGGCGTAATTACATCAGATACAGGCTGTTTATATTTGGGATTGGACGCAAACTGCAACTTTCCGTTAAAGGTCAGAAGCTGAATTCCGCTGTCCTCGTTGTATTTTTCTTTTAACTCAGCTACACAGGCGTTTACTTCTTTTCCAGTACACCCGAGTTTTTCCACTATATATTTTACAGGAACAGCCTCGCCCGAAGCGAAAACTATTGCCTCAATTATATTCGTCAAATTGTTCACTTGTTACTTCCTTTGCATCCCAGTTGGGATTAAGCTTAATATTTATTGTTCCAAATGATTCTAACTGCACTACGGTAATGAACTGGTGCTTTAACATTTCAAGCAACGCCTGAAATGTTGTTATGATTTCATTGCGCGAAAAGGTTGTAAACAGACTTTCAAACTCAATTTCCTGCTTTTCCAACAGCGTGTCGCGAATGAGTGTGACCTTTTCTTCAACGGTGTGTTCGTCTTTGGGAATTTCCTTTATTTTTTCTTTTTCACGCTGTAAACTCTCGTTGCGGAGCATAAGGTTTGCAAACGCTTCCAAAAGCGCGTGAACGTTAAAATCTTTATAAACTATTTTTACTTTACTGAAATCGGAATCGGGTTCTTTAAAATAATAACCAATCGTTTCAAGGTCTTTAAGTTTGGGCGTTTCTTCTTTTATAAGCTCATATTCGCGCTGTTTCAACTGCTCGATAAGCGCGCGCTGTTCTTCTTCAGAACCACCCATTTCATCGCCTGCAACGTCGACTACGGGCACCATACTCTTCGATTTTATGTAAATTATTTGCGCCGCCAGAGCAAGATATTCGCTTTCCTTATCAACATCGCGGCTGGGCTGAGTTTTCATAAACTCAATGTATTCCAAAAACTGCTCCGTAACTTTGGAAACGAACACGTCCTCTATCTTGATCTGCGCAATATTAATAAGATGCAACAGCAAATCAAGCGGACCTTCAAAATCGTCCAAAACGGTGTTATAGTCTACAACCGATTCAAAATTGTCGTAATTTTTATCTGCCATTTATATTAAACCTATTATTAAAATAAAGTAAATATCCAATCCCAGAAGCCCCAAATAGGCGCGCCGAGAATATATCTTGCAACCCATTGAAGGTAAAATCCGAGTACGTTAAGATACTGTATAGCCGAAATACCCGTTATATCAACGAGAATATTACAGATAAAACATTCGATAATAAGTCCCATTAGGATATAACGGCCGTATTTTTGCAAAAACAGTCTGACCCTGTTATAAGGGCTCGTGCAAGACTCCACAACTCTGAATCCGTCCAGCGGGAACAAAGGCAAAAGGTTGAACGCTATTATTGAAAGACTTATTAAATAAATGCGGTAAAAAACAAGCTCAACAAAAGTTTTGACATAAATCAACGCAGTTGACGTTTCGGGAATAAACCTCGCCGCTACCAAAAACAACGGATAAACAATAAACGCTATGACGTAGTT
>JAIDFD010000104.1 GCA_029054485.1 Clostridia bacterium
GCTTTTGCAATCCGTAAAAAAGTGCAAAAATTACCTTAAATATTTAAGGTTAAACTATTGAAAAATCGGCGTATATATGTTATTATTTTATCGATTAAACAATTTGGAGAAAATATGAAAAGTCAAAGCGTAGTAACAGACCTCAGAAGAAAGGTCTTTACCGAAGTTGCAAGGGTCGCATACGAATCGAACGATGTATCAAGCGATTTAGAGGAAATTCCCTTTTTGATAACTCCGTCCGAGGTGCCCAAGTACCGTGAAAATATTTACCGCGAAAGGCAGATAGCGTCCGAAAGGGTGCGCCTTGCGATGGGGCTTTCGCTTCGCCCCGCAAATAAACCCGTACATATCACTTCGGGCGTGGACAAGAGCACGATTGCCGAAAAATATTACGAACCGCCTCTTATGCAGGTTATTCCCTCCGCGTGCGACAAGTGTCCCGACAACGAGTTTTATGTGACCGACCAGTGCCGCAACTGCGTGGCCCACTCGTGTATAAAAGCCTGCCCCAAGGGTGCGGTTTCAACCGTGGACGGCAGGTCGTATATAGACCAGTCAAAGTGTATAAGGTGCGGCAAGTGTAAAGCCGCCTGCCCATACGATGCAATCGCCCACCACAAGCGCCCCTGCGCAACGGCGTGCGGCGTAAAGGCGATTTCTTCCGATGAGTACGGCAGGGCGCATATTAATAATGACATTTGCGTTGCGTGCGGTCAGTGTATGTCTGCCTGTCCGTTCGGCGCGATTGCAGACAAGTCGCAGATATTCCAGCTTATTCAGGCTATCAAAAAGGGCGATGAGGTCGTAGCCGCGCTTGCACCCGCGGTAGTGGGACAGTTCGGCACGGACGTCACTTTCGGAAAATTCAAATCAGCGCTTTTGGCGCTCGGCTTTAAGGACGTTTACGAGGTTGCGGTCGGCGCGGACGTGGGCTGTATCGCCGAGGCGCACCATTACGTCAACGAAGTAACGTCTGGCAAACTGCCCTTTTTGTTTACAAGCTGTTGCCCCGCGTGGGCGGTGCTTGTCAAAAAGCAGTTCCCCGACCTCGCTTCCGAGGTTTCTCAGGAGCTTACTCCTATGGTCGCGACCGCGCGTTCGATAAAGGTCAAGCGCCCCAACGCGAGGGTTGTGTTTATAGGACCTTGCGCGGCAAAAAAGCTTGAAGCTTCCAGAAGAACGGTGAGAAGCTACGTTGACTTTGTAATAACCTTTGAAGAGCTTGCTGGAATGTTCGATGCCAAGAATATAAAAATTTCGGAAATGGAAGATTTGCCCGTATCCTTAAAAGCTACGGGCGCGGGCAGGGGTTACGCTTGCTCGGGCGGCGTTGCAAGCGCAATAGAAAAATGTATTAAGGAATACTACCCCGCCGCGGAAGTTAAAATCCAGCATGCGGAAGGGCTTGCCGAGTGTAAAAAAATGCTGTTCCTGGCAAAGAGCGGAAAGCTCAACGGCTATATGATAGAGGGAATGGGCTGTCCCGGAGGTTGCGTTGCGGGCGTGGGCACTATAATTCCCCCCGAGCGCGCAAAGGCGGCGGTCGAGCAAATAGTCAAATCGAGCGAGGTTTCCATTCCTTCAAAGGATATGGAAGATTTAGCGGAAGAACTGACGAGTATGGATTAATCGATAAGCCCCGCGCGTTTGCCGCGCGGGGCTTTAAAAAATAAAAATTTGTCAATATAATAAATTATGTACGATGTAGCTATTATAGGCAGCGGACCCGCAGGGATTTCCGCGGCAATAAACTTAAAAATTTTAAATAAAAATTTCATATGGCTGTCAAGCCGCGCCGTATCCAAAAAAGTCGGGCAGGCACCGCTGATTAAAAATTATCCCGGACTTCCGGACGTAACGGGCGGCGAGCTTGCCTGGACTTTTAAAAACCATATCGAGCGTATGAACATAAAGCTCGAAGAAAAGGTTGTAACCGGCGTGTACGATACGGGCGGCAAATTCACCCTTTTGGCGGGCGAGGAGCAGTACGAGTCAAAAACGGTAATTATCTGCTCCGGCACGGAAACGGTGAAATCGCTTGAAGGGGAAGAAAGCTTTGTCGGGCGGGGCGTAAGCTACTGCGCAACCTGCGACGGCTTTTTATACAGGGATAAGACAATCGCGGTTTTATGCACCGATAAAAAGTTTGAACACGAGGTTGAGTTTTTAGCCGGCCTTTCAAAAAAAGCGTACGTCTTTCCTATGTATCAGGGCTATGATATTAAGTCTGAAAAAGCCGAAATTCTTTTGAAAAACCCCGTAAAAATCACTGGCGGGCAAAAGATAGAAAAAGTGCATTTCAAGGGCGGCGAAGTCGCCGTAGACGGGCTGTTTATTTTAAAGGGCGTTATCTCGCCGTCGACCCTCGTTCACGGACTGGAAGCCGAGGGCGGAATTATCAAGGTCAAGCGTGATTTATCGACCAATATTGCGGGTATTTTTGCCGCAGGCGACTGCACGGGCGCACCCTACCAGTATGCAAAGGCTGTGGGCGAGGGCAACGTTGCAGCACATTCCGCGGTTGAGTACCTTGCACAAAACAAATAACTTCAGGGGCGGGTTTTTTCGTGTTTTGTCGAAAAAACCCGCCCTTTTAAGCCCGAGCCGAAATCAGTTGCGTTTATCGCGCTTAATGTGATAAAATACAGGTATGAAATTTACCGAACTTACAATACATACCACAAGCGACGGAAGCGAGCTTGTCGCAGACGTGCTGTGGCGCTATACAAATTACGGCGTGGCAATTTCGGACGTTAAAGACGTAATCGCTTTGCAGAGCAACAAATCTATGTACTGGGATTACATTGACGAAAGTCTGAAAGAGGGCGGCGACGTTCTCGTCAAAGCGTTTATCGCTCTGGATGAAACCGAAAAAACCTTGCCCCTTATCCGTGAGGATTTGGAAGAGCTGATAAAAAACGGCGGAAGCTTTATCAACTTCGGCACCTTTGAAACAACGAGCCGTATAGTCGAGGGCGATGACTGGCTTGAAATCTGGCGCAAGCATTTCCGCCCCTTACATATAGGCGAAAAAATCGTGGTCTGCCCCGAGTGGATAGAGTACGAAAAAGCAGACGGCGAACAGGTCGTCAAATTAGATTCCAATATGGCTTTCGGCACCGGCGAACATGAAACGACTTCTATGTGCTTAAAGCTTTTGCAGGAATATCTGACGCAAAATTCGGTCTGTATAGACGTTGGTTGCGGCAGCGGAATTTTGGGAATTTCCGCTATTAAACTGGGCGCAAAATTTGCGTACCTTACCGATATAGACGACATTGCGGTAAAGAGCGCAACCCACAACGCGCAGATAAACGGCGTAGAGAATAGCGTTCGCGTGGCGCACGCCGACCTTTTGGACGACGCGCAAATTAAGGGTGATATAATGCTCGCAAACATCACGGCGGAAATTCTTTGCCGCCTTGCGCCGTCTATACCCAAAAACTTAAACAAGGGCGGCGTGCTTATTTTAAGCGGAATTATTGAACCCCGCCTTGAAAGCGTGTTAAAGGCTTTTTGTGCGCAGGGACTAACTTTGGACAAACAGATGCACGAGGGCGAGTGGTTTGCCCTGTCTTTTAAACTATGAGCGGACGCAGAAGATTTTTTACCGAAATACAAGAGGGAAGCACCGAAGCCGAAATTTCGGGCGAGGAGTTTATCCACGCAAAGACCGTACAGCGCGTGGAAGAGGGCAGTGAAATTACCCTGCTCGATGGAAGCGGAAAAGAATACGCCGCGATAGTCACCAAGGTTTCAAAACACAGTCTTACAGCCCATATTACGGGCGAGAGAGAGGGCGACAAAGAGCCCGAGACTTTTATGTACCTTTTGTGCGGCGCTCTCAAAGGCGACAAAACCGAACTGGTCGTGCAAAAGGCAACCGAGCTTGGCGCGGGCAAAATAGGCGTTTTTTCGTCCGAATATTGCTCGGCTTATATGAACGAAAACAAGCTTGAACGACTTAACAAAGTCGCGCGCGAGGCTGCTAAGCAGTGTATGCGCTCGCGTGCGCCCGAGGTCGTCTACTTTGATAATTTCGCTTCCGCGCTTGAAAGTGCGAATACTTGCGAAAATAAAATTTTTGCCTGCGAATTTGCAAAAAAGTCGGATATAAATCTTTCAAAAATTAACGGCTCGACTGCAATCGTTGTGGGTAGTGAGGGCGGGTTTTCCGAAAAGGAAGCCGCCGCCGCGCAAAGTGCGGGGTTTTCGCAGATAACTTTGGGTAAGCGCATACTCCGCGCCGAAACCGCCGCAATCGCTCTTTTATCGCTGGTTGCGTTCGGTTTGGGTGAGCTTAAATGAAAGCGGTAGTTTTTACGCTCGGCTGTAAGGTCAACGAGGTCGAGTCCGCGTCCATAATGTCCGCGCTCGAAGGGTTGGGCTGGGAAGTGAGCGAAAAGCTGGGCTATGCCGAGGCTTACGTTTTAAATACCTGCGCCGTCACGCGCGAGGCGGAAAAAAAGAGCCGTCAGCTTATAGCAAGGGTAAAGAAATTCAACTCGGATGCAAAAATTTTCGTCTGCGGCTGTGCGTCCGAAAAATCCGCGCATAGCTTTGAAGAGCGCGGCGTGACCTTTGTCTGCGGCGCGAGAAAAAAAGAGCAGGTGGTTGAAGAGTTTTGCCGTCTTTACGGCGGCACGGTGAAAGGTTTGCCCTACCCTAAGCAGGTAAAAAGCCGTGCATTCATCAAAATTCAGGACGGCTGTAATAACTTTTGTTCCTACTGCATAATACCTTACCTTCGCGGCAGAGAAACCTCGCGCGAGGTGGAAGATATAATTAAAGAGGTAAAAACCGTTTCAAGCCCCGAAATCGTCTTGAACGGAATAAACATTTCCGCTTACGAGGGCGGACTTTCAAGACTTATCCGCGCTTTAAGCGGCGTGGATAAAAGAATACGCTTAGGTTCGTTGGAGTGTTCGGCGGTCACGGAAGAGTTGCTTGAAGCGCTCAAAGGTTTAAAGGACTTTGCGCCCCAGTTTCACCTTTCCTTGCAGAGCGGAAGCGATGCGGTTTTAAAGTCGATGAACAGGCACTACACCCGCGCGGAATATCTGGATAAATGCGCGATGATTTACTCGGCTTTTCCGTCTGCGGCAATTACAACGGATATAATAGCTGGGTTTGCAGGCGAAACGGAAGAGGACTTTGAAAAAAGCCTCTCTATTATAGAAGAGGCGGGGTTTGCCCGCGTTCACGCGTTTGCGTATTCTCCGCGCGAGGGTACGGTTGCGTTTAAAATGAAAGACGTTCCGCCCGAAGTCAAGTCGAAAAGATTGCATATGCTTCTTGCGGCGGGAAAAGCGGCGGCAGAAAAATTTGCACAAAAGTTTTTAGGAAGCGTGCAGGAAATAATCGCCGAAGAATACTCGGACGGATACACCTGCGGCTATACGGGAAACTATATACGCGTTTACGTCAAGGGCAGACTTTGCGCGGGCGAAAAGTACGGTGTGGGATTGACCGGATTATTCAAGGACGGAGTTTTGGCAGAAATAAATGGGAAAGAGTAAAAGCGCGGTATTGCGTGCCAAAATTATATACTTTTTCAAAGAAACTTTCCGTGCCCGCTCTAAGGCGGAGTACAGGGAGATTTTTTCGCGCGGACTGGGCGAAGATACCGCTGGCGTAAGCGGTGCTTTCCCTTGGCTGTACGTCCGCGCCTTTTTTGCTCTGTTAATACTGTTCACCGTAAATACCTTGATTTTGAGACTGACCGAAAACGAGCTTTACATTCCGTCGGTCACTTTTTTGGGAGGCATAACTTTTACGGTGCCTTTCGTAATTCTTTTATACGAGCTTTACCCCAAGCGAGATATCAGTCTGTTTCTGATTATCGCACTGCTTGTCGGCGGCGGCACCGTTTCGGGCTTGATTTCGCAGATTGTCTACGGGCTTCTTCCGGTAAAAAACCAGTGGCTTTTCGCAGTGGAAGCCGGCGTTGTGGAAGAGCTTGCAAAGGCTGTTCCCGCAATAGTTATCATTGCGATTTTCAAGCAAAAAAACCCTTACGCATGCTTTTTGATTGCGGCAACGGTGGGAGCGGGCTTTTCGGTCATAGAGGATATGGGCTATATCTTCTATTACTCTGATAAATACCTCGCGTTTTACAGCAGTGATATTCAGGCTACCGTTGCGCTTTTTGTTGACAGGGGCTTTTCGTCTTTCTGCACGCACATTCTGTGGACGGGCGCAATCGGCTGGGCGTACTGCTATATCAAAAATCCCTTCCGCTCGTTCAGCTTTTTCTTTATGATTGCGATAAGCGTGGGTCTGCACGTTTGCTGGGATTTGCCAATCGATGGTTGGTGGCAGGTGCTGGATATAACCGCGTGCGTTATCGTTGCGGCGAGCATATCTATAACAATCGTGCATCTTTCGCGCGTAAAGACGCTTTCCGCCGAAATGGATTTGACCGCTTTCAATGAAGATATTATACGCGAAGCAAAGGCAATGGGACAGCGTATGCGCTTTACCAATGCCGCAAATTTAACCTTTTGTCTTGCGGCAACCTTTCTTTCTGTACTCGCGTTACTCTTTTGCGCAATGCCGATAGGAATGGATTATAAGCAGGAGAATTTTACAAAGCAGGAGTTTATCGACTTTTTGCAGGGCGGAAAGCTTTTCAAAGTCAACGAAAACCGACTGTACAACCCCAACGTAAAAAATTACGAAGAGCGGTATGAGGTCGGCGACGATGATGAGCTTATTTTGACATATGCAATCCAAATGCAGAAGAGCGGTGCATACGACTACTATTACGGCTATTCGTTTGATAAGGATATAACGCTGGATAACATTTGGGTAAACTCTGATATGGACGGCTTAAAGCTTCACCCGCTCAATTACTACGAGTTTGGCAACGACAAAATTGGAGTTTTCGATATATACGGTGAGGATATACTTTTCTACAACTACAACTCTTCAACCGATACGGTGACTGCCGTTACCACCGCGGAAGAGTTCGAGGGATACGATGCGCTGGTCGCAATCTGCGCCGCAGGCTGTGCCGTAACGGTGGGATGCACTATAATTTTAATATCGCTCAGAATAAAAATCAGGAGATTGAAAGATGAAAGACTGTAACTGCATTTTTTGCAAAATAATAGACGGAAAAATTCCGTCCGCAAAAGTTTACGAGGATGATAAAATGCTTGTCTTTAAGGACATCGAGCCTAAGGCAAAGGTTCACCTTCTCGCCATAGGTAAAGACCACTTCAAGCTGTTGTCCGAGATGGATAAAGACAGGGCGGAACTACTTAGCCATATGTTTTCAAAAATTCCGCAGATTGCCGCGGACAACGGTTGTCAAAACGGTTACCGTCTTGTGATAAATCAGGGCGACGACGCGGGGCAGACGGTATTTCATTTGCATATTCACATACTCGGCGGCGAGCAACTGCCTTGGTAAAATAAATAAAAGCGCGGAGCTGAAAGCTCCGCGCTTTAAAATTAATATGAAGAGGTGATTTTTTGCGCCGTTTCAATTACCTTACGCTTAAGCTCGGGCGGTTCGATTACTTTTACCGCGCCGCCGTAGCTTAAAATTTTGTTGACAAGTCCGCCGTCGTCCGGCAAGGCAAGCCTTGCGATAAACCCGCCGCCGACAGGCTCGATATTGTCAATTCCAAGCCATTCCTCAGCGTCCGAAAGCGAGCCTTTTTCAATTTCAAGGGTGACGCTTATGAGCTTGTCCGCAGAAACGTAAAAATCCAAATCTATCTCATCGCGCGTGAACTCGCGCTTACTGAAAACGCTTCCCGTAAAGGCGGCGTTTTTTATTCTGCCTATTTTAAAGGTGCGGAAGGTCTGCTTGGTGTGGCAGAATGCGTAAACGTACCAGATATTCTGTTTAAAAATAAGAAGGTGGGGGTCGATTACTCTTTTAGAGTGTTCGCCGCTCCGCGATATGTAATCGATAATAAGCGACTTGCTTTCGTTAACGGCTTGTTCGCAGACCTTCATTTTTTCGGAAAATTTATTTCCGCCCCACCAGTTGCCGCCGTCTACCAAAATATTTCCGCAAATCGAAAGCTCGCGCTTTTCCGCTTTTTGCCGGCGCTGTAATTTGTCCATTGCGGTGAGTATGCTCTTGTCGTTCATCTGCGAAGCCATTGCGCCCAGCGCGTTTACGGTTGCCGCGTATTCTTCACGGGTGAAGTAATAGGAGGGCAGGCGGAAGGTATCGGGAATAGAAATTCCGCCGTATCTGCCGCGCTCCACGTCGACCGGCACGCCGCATACGTTCAGCTCTTCAACGTACCTATAAACGCTTCGCGCCGAAATCTCGTACTTGTCTGCAAGCTGTCGCGCCGTCATTTTGCGCTTTGACAAAAGGGTCATCATTATATCAATCATTATCTGATATTTCATACGGTATCCTTGGCATATTATGTTAATGTGCTGAATAATATAAACCGTTAAAGTTAATAACTATTCAAAGAAATTAAAAGAATTTTATCATATATGACAGTTTTTGTCAACTATTAATTTTATAATGGTGTTGTAAAAGGAGAAGAAGAGATGACTTATACGGCGTATATCCAAAGGCAAAAGGAAATAATAAGAAGCCGCCACGAATTCGATGAAGAGCGCATAAACCAACCTTATTGCGCCGACACCGAGCGTCTTTTTGACGATTTGCGCACAATAAAAGGGCTTAACGTAGCCGAAAGACTTGAAAAGGCAACAAAGGTATGATTAATGTTTTGAGAAAGACGGCGCGTATTGCAATAGCACTTTCCGCCGTAATTACATTTATCGGAATATAAAAAACAGGCGGCGCGGGATTTATCCCGCGCCGCCTTACTTTATTTTTGCCTTATTTTACGCTTTGATAAGTTTTTGTACTGCCGCTTGCATTTTCTCAAGCGCGGCTTCCGCGTCTTTCTTGTTGTTTGCCTTTACCGAGAAGTAAATTTTCAGTTTAGGTTCCGTGCCCGAAGGACGCACGCAGATAAAGCTACCGTTTTCAAGCTCGTAGTAAACGCAGTTTGTCAGGGGCGAACCGATTTCACTCTTTTCTCCCGTTGCAACTTCGGTCTTGGTGTTTGAAGAATAGTCGCGGATTACAACCACGTTGTAAATATCAAACGCCTTAACGGGGCTTGCTTTCAGTCCGTCGACGACCGCGTTCATATCTTTCATAGCGTTCAGTCCCTTGAAGGGAATGGAAATATTGCAGTCAAGTACATAGCCGTAGGTATCGTAAATTTCCTGCAAACGCTGGAAAACCGTCTTGCCGATATAAGTATAGTAACATACCATTTCAGCGCACAGCATAGAGGCTACGACCGCGTCTTTGTCGCGCGCGTGCGTTCCGCGTAAGTAACCGCAACTCTCTTCAAAGCCGAACACGTAGGTATGCGAGAAGTCGCGCTCCCAAAGCTTGATTTTTTCGCCTATGAATTTAAAGCCTACGGGTACTTCGAAGAGCGCAACGCCGAATTTCTGGCAGATTGCCTTCGCCATTCCGGTTGTTACAAACGATTTGACGGCCGCCGCGTTTTCGGGCAGAGCGTCCTCTTCTTTTAAGCGGGTGAGAATGTAGTCCAGAAGGAGTATGCCCACCTGATTTCCGGAAAGCGCTTCAAACTCGCCTTCCTTATTTTTAACCGCAACGCCGAGACGGTCGCTGTCGGGGTCGGTGCCGAAAACTACGGTCGCGCCTATTCTGTTTGCAAGCGCAATACCCATTGAAAGGGTCTCTTTAAACTCGGGGTTGGGCACTTCGACGGTTGAAAAGTCGGTGTCCTTTTTGGTCTGTTCTTCAACAACCGAGGCGTGTATGCCGATTTTTTTCAGAATGGTTGTTACGGGAATATAACCCGAACCGTGAACGGGAGTGTATACAAGCTTCAAAGCCTTGCCGCAAGCTTTAACCGCCTTTTTGGAAAGGGTGAGCTTTTTAAGCTGTTTGTAATATTTTTTATCCACCTTTGCGGGCACGGGCTTAATGAATTTTTTGACCTGTTCCGCAGTGGGGGCAGGGGTGCCGAGATAGTCCCCGATTTTCTGAATGTAGCCAACGACGACTTCGGTATCCTCGGGCGACATCTGCGCGCCGTCCTCGCCGTAAACCTTGTAGCCGTTGTACTGCTTGGGGTTGTGCGAAGCGGTAACCATAATTCCCGCAACCGTGCCCAGACACCTTACCGCAAACGACAGCATGGGTACGGGGTGTACGTCGGAGAAGAGGTAAGCCTTAATTTCGTTAGCCGCCAAAACTTCCGCCGCTGCAAGCGCGAACTCATCGCTCTTTAAACGAGTATCGTAAGAGATTACCACGCCGCGCTCCATATCAGCCTCGCCGCGGTTTTTGATAAATTCCGCAAGACCCTGCGTTGCGCGTTTTACGGTGTAAATATTCATCATATTCGTACCGTAGCCTATAATTCCGCGCATACCCGCCGTGCCGAATTCAAGCTCTGCGCCGAAGCGGTACTCGATTTCTTCTTTATTATCTTTCAAGCTTTCCAGCTCTGTTTTACCTTCTTCGCAAAGACGGCCGTCGTTTAACCAGCTGTCGAAAATATCTTTGTAACTCATTTTTTCCTCCCGAAAAAATTTATCTTTTATAAACAATATTATATAACAAAAAACTCCCCGTTGTAAAGAGGGGAGTGTGAAAATTTTATTAAATAATTGTTATTTTTTAAAAAAACGCGCCTGATTTTTGTTTTTTTTAAAAATTTACTCGCCGCGGAAAAATTCTTCGCGGGTAAGAGGGCGCTCCTTTTCGGGCTTGATTATCGTCTTTTTATCAATGAAGTATTTGAGTTCTTCCCTGTCGTAATAATTTACAAACTCGAAGCAAACTAAAATAATGTAGCTTGAAGGAACGGTAATCAAAAGTCCCGAGCCCAGCGTGAATACCGCGCCGGCAACGTTGAGTATAAAGATGAGCATTGTTATTACAAAGAAATTCGCAAGCACGTTCGCGCTGTTTTTACGCCTTCTGTCAAAGGTGTACAAAAACGCTTTGCCCTGACCCTTTTTGCCCCGTATAAGTGAGGGGAGCCAGTCGGTAGTGAACATCATTTTTACAGATATTGCAAATACTGCGAGGGTTACGAACAGGCAGAGCTGAAAGGGTACGAACACAAAGAACAGACCCTTGAATACGAGGAAGTACAGCCCGAAGACAATTCCTATATCGTAAATAACCGAAAGGGGCACATACATAAGATTGTAGAGGCAGGCTTCTTTGAGGTTGCGTATAAGCGAAAGGCAAAACGATGAGTTTGCGTGCAATGCCATTTTGTCGTTAATTACTGCTGCTGCGGCGTAGTTGCCAAGCCCCGTGAAAAACTTTTCTACGATATATACCGCAAGC
>JAIDFD010000105.1 GCA_029054485.1 Clostridia bacterium
TAAAAGGTAGAGCGCGGCAATCTGCCCCGCGTAAGATTTTGTTGCGGCAACGCAGATTTCGGGTCCGGCGGCAACGTGTATAACCACGGCCGCGATTCCCGTCAGTTGCGAGTAGGGCGCGTTTGTCACCGCGACCACGCGCGCGTTACTGATTTTTGCAAGGCGGGCGGCTTCAACCGTGTCGGCGGTTTCGCCGCTCTGACTTATTGCTACAACCAAAGTTTTTTCATCGACGACGGGATTTTTATAGCGGAACTCGCCCGCGATTTCAGCCTCGCAGGGGATTCGGGCGAACTGCTCAATATATCTTTTTGCGACCAGTCCGCTGTTGTAAGCCGTGCCGCAACCCGTTAAAATTACGCGGTTTATGCCTAAGCAGATATTTTTAAGCTCCCCCTCCGCCGTATGAAAAACTGCACATGTGTTCGATATTGCACGCGGCACTTCGCGTATCTCTTTGAGCATATAGTGGGGGCAGCCGCCCAGTTCTAAATTTGCGGGAGTTGCAAGGTTGGGGCGGATTTTCCGCTCGGCGGGATTTAAATCGCAGTCGAAAATTTTTATTCCCTCGCTGTCAATCAGTGCGAAGTCGCCGTCCTCCAAAACGCTTATGTCCCTGCACAGCCCCGCAAGGGCGGGGGCGTCGCTCGCCGCATAATTTCCGTCCGCGCCGCATCCGACTATTACGGGGCTTTTATACTTGACCGCGGCAATGCCGTTGTAATCGGTGCATATGACCACTATTGCATACGAACCCGTCAAAAGGTCGGCGACTTTTTTCAGCGCAGGCAAAAGTCCGCCGTCGTAAAATTTGTCCAAAAGTCTGACAATAATTTCGCTGTCGGTATCGGACGAAAACTTAACATCGGGAAAATATTTCTGTTTTAGTTCGGTAAAGTTTTCTATTATTCCGTTATGTACTATGGCAAATTTACCTGCCGCGTGGGGGTGGGCGTTTACGTCCGAAGGTTTGCCGTGCGTAGCCCAGCGCGTGTGCCCTATGCCGATATTCCCGCTTAAATCGTCCACGCAATTTTCAAGCTTGCAGACTTTTCCCTGACGTTTGACTATTGAAATCTGACCCTTTGACAGAGTGGCTATACCCGCCGAGTCATAGCCCCTGTATTCAAGTTGTTTTAATCCGCCGTAAATAATATCCGAAGCCCTGCGCCGCAGGGCGCAGCCGACGATTCCGCACATATATTCACTCCGATTTATAAATTATTTTAATCCGCCTACGATTTTTTTAAGCTTGTCGCAGGCGGCAAGACAGTTTTCGTAATTTTCACCCTCTGCCATAATTCTTACAACCTCTTCCGTACCCGAGGGGCGGACGACCAGCCGCACGCCCAGCTCGTTTGAAATTTTTTCTCTGTCTTTTGCAAGGCGCGCCGCCGCAACAACCTTGTCTTTGACCGCGATATTCACGCTCGCCTGCGGAAAAGATTTATAGTCTTTTAAAAGCTGTAAAAGATTTTTCTTCTGCTCTATAACCGCTTCCATTATCATAATGGCGGTGACCAGCCCGTCGCCCGTTGTTTCGTATTTCGAAAATACAACGTGACCGCTCCGCTCGCCGCCCAGAACCGCGCCCGTCCGTGTCATTTCATCGCACACGTTTTTGTCGCCGACGTCGCAGACCGCGCAATCTATTCCGCGCGACAATAAACTCTTTATAAGTCCGCCGTTGCTTAAAACTGTGCAGACAATTTTATTTCCCGAAAGCTCGCCCCGCTTTTTGAGGTAGTCGGCGCAGATATAAAGTATCTCATCACCGGTAACCACTTCGCCCCGTCCGTCCACGCAGATACATCTGTCCGCATCGCCATCGAAGGCAAAGCCTATATCCAGCGAATTGTTTTTTACGAGTTCGACAAGTCTTTCTATATGGGTGGAGCCCACGCCGTCGTTCACATTAGTGCCGTTGGGTGAAACTCCGACGACGTAAGTTTTTGCGCCCAGCGCGTCAAACACGCTCCGCGCAATCTGCCACGCGCTTCCGTTCGCCGCGTCAAGCCCCACGCGCATACCTTTATAAGAACAGGTTGAAAGGGATATGAGATGACCGATATAGCGGTTGCGCCCCGAAACGTAGTCAACCGTACGCCCGATTGCTCCGCCCGAAGCGAAAGGGATTTCACCGAGTCTACCGTCTATATAATCCTCTATCTGCAAAACCGCGCTCTCTTCCAGTTTTTCGCCCGCGGAGTTCATAATTTTTATGCCGTTATCGAAGTAAGGATTGTGACTTGCGGAAATCATAATGCCGCAGTCAAAACCGTCGCAACGGGTTATGTATGATACCGAAGGGGTGGTGGTGACGTGCAAAATGTATGCGTCCGCACCCGAAGCGGTCAGTCCCGCCGCAAGCGAGTATTCGAGCATATAGGAAGAGAGCCGCGTGTCTTTTCCTATGACCGCGCGGCATCTTGCACCCTTGCCGCCGTACATATGACCCAAAATTCTTCCGACTTTATATGCGTGTTCGGCGGTGATAGTTACGCCCGCCTCGCCGCGGAAGCCGTCCGTTCCAAAATATTTGCCTATAAAACACCTCCCGCGGCACTATTTTTCCGGTGCATTTTCATACATATGAACGGGCGCGGCAAACCGCCGCCGGATGAGCGCAGACACATATGTATGAAAAACTCATATGCCCCGTATTCCATATGCGTTGAAAAGGCAAAGACCGAATACTCCGCATACTCATATTATGCAAAACCGCGTCCGAAAGGTTACGGCGATAAAAAATTGACTTTTATTTTGCAAATACTTATAATTAATGACAGGGTGCTCCCCTCCCCTTCGATTATTTTGGGCGCACCCAAAACTTTATGAAGAAAAAAATAAAATTCAAACTTTCAATATGGCGCATACTCGCCCTCGGCTATCTCATAACGATGTTTTTGGGCAGTGTGCTTTTGATACTGCCCTTTGCAACCAAGTCGGGACAGTCCACTTCCTATATAGACGCGCTGTTTACGGCGGCGAGCGCAACTTTTATAACAGGACTTGCACCCTACGACACCGCCACCCACTGGACTCTGTTCGGTCAGCTTGTAATGCTGTTTCTGATACAGCTCGGCGGACTGGGATTTATGACGGTCGTATCCGTTATTTTCGTTATGTTCAAACACGGCATGGGTCTGAACGAGCGGCGGGTTATGATGATGGACGCCGGCGGCGGAAGCACCGTTCTGACGGGCGTAAAAAAACTGGTTATCCGCATCGTTGCAGGCTCTTTGATTATCGAAGCGGTCGGGGCGCTTCTTCTGTGCATTAGGTTTATCCCGCAGTTCGGCGCGCTGAAAGGCATTTACTTTTCAATCTGGCACTCGGTTTCCGCGTTCTGCAATGCAGGCTTTGATTTGATGGGCACTGCGGACGCGCCCGCAATCTCTCTTACTAATTATGCCACCGACCCCCTCGTATCCCTGACAATCTGCTGTCTGATAGTTTTGGGCGGCTTGGGCTTTTGCGTGTGGGGCGAGGTTTTGGACATAAAATTCAATCTTAAAAAAGCTTCGCTGAATACCAAAGTAATCTTGATAGTCAACGCAATTCTTTTAATCGGCGGCACTCTCTTATACCTGCTGTTTGAAAGAAACAACAACTTTTACGAGGACTTTAACTTCGGCGAAAAGCTCCTCGCCTCCATTTTCAATTCCACAACGGCGAGGACGGCGGGCTTTTCCACAACGCCCGTAAGCAGTTTATCCGACAGCGGATTTTTGCTGACGATACTGCTAATGTTTATCGGCGGAAGCTCGGGCTCGACCGCGGGCGGACTTAAAGTCGGAACCTTTGCGGTTATCACTATGGGTATGATCGGCGTGTTCCGCGGAAGAAAGGATATAAATATAGGAAAACGGCGCATAGACAACTCGCTTGTTGCGCGCGCGCTGGCGATTCTCACCGCCTGCCTTATGACGGTAATTATTTCCACTTTGATAATCTGCGGCGTTGAACCGCACGAAGTCGCGCACTTCGACGACGCGCTGTTTTTAAGCGTTTCCGCTCTCAGTACGGCGGGACTGGGCACCTGCGATATTGCAAGCTTCTGCTGGCTGTCAAAATTAATTCTTATAATTTTAATGCTCGCGGGCAGAGTGGGCGTTCTCACCTTTGCCCTCGCCCTCGGCGAAAAGAAAACAACGGCTGAAATCAGACGGCCGATTGAAAATATATTAATAGGTTAAAAATAAAAGCGCGGTCGCGCTTTACGGAGATAGAAAAATGAAATCTGTTTTACTTATAGGTATGGGAAGATTCGGTCAGACCCTCGGCGAAAAGCTTTTAAGTATGGGCAACGAGGTTATGATAGTCGATAAGGACGAGGACGTGGTAAACTCGCTCGCCCCCAAATACACCAACGCAATAATAGCAAACTGTATGAATGCGGACAACCTGCAAGCGATGGATATTCCGTCCTTCAACGTCTGCGTAGTAACCATAGGCGACGATTTTCAGTCGTCTTTGGAGATTACCTCTATCCTGAAAGACTTGGGCGCGAAGTATGTTGTATCCCTTGCCAACACCGAAATCCAGAGGAAGTTCCTCTTCCGCGTCGGCGCGGACGAGGTTATTTACCCCAACAAGGACATTGCCGAAAAGCTTGCGGTGAAGCTGAACAGCGGAAACGTTTACGACTATATCGAAGTTGATTCACAGCACGCTATTTTCGAAATCGCCGTGCCCCAGAAATGGCACGGAAAAAACCTGATTGAAACAAACCCGCGCGCAAAATACGGGCTGAATATACTGCTTATCAAAAAGGGCAAAAATATTGTGCCCTCGCCCGCACCCACCTACACATTTGAAGAGGGCGATTTGATAATGGTGTTCGGCAACAAAGAACAAATCCTAAACTTTTCAAATAAACATTCCGTCTAAAAGCCTTAGGCTTTGCGATGTATCTTTATTGCGTTAGCTGAATAAAACTTTATCACTAATCAAACTTAAATTGCCCGCCGCGCTGAAAGCGCGGCGGGCTTTTATGTGCATAGCTAATTAAGGCGGGGCGGCTTTGTTTACAAAGCCGCCCCGCCGTTATTTTTACCTAATGTCATTCTGAGCTTGTCAAAGAATCTTTTGCGGTATTGCGTAAGCAACTATACCGCAAAATCACCGCCAATTCACATAGCCCTGCTGTCGTGGCAGGAAAAGTATATTATCTGCATCTTTTTTGAAAGCTCTTGCAAAAGCTCTTTTACTCTTTCAAGATGCTGTCCGTCGAGATTTACAAACGGGTCGTCCAAAATCAAAAACGGTTTTTCGCCCTCGTACATATTCCATATCAGGGCAAGTCTGAAACAGAACGCGCAAATTGCGCGCTGTCCCGCGCTGAAATGCTTTTCGCTGCGCTCCTTTCCACTCCGTTCAAAGGATATTTCAAAGTCGCGGTTCATAGTGATTTTTTCGCCCAAAGCCTTTTCAAGCAAGGCGGAATAATCTATAAACTTGTCGCGCACAGGCTTGACGTATTTTTCTTTCAGATTCTCTTCCGCGGCATTAAGGCAGTCTATGCACGCCGTCAAAAGCGCGTACTTTTTGTTGTATTCTTCAAGCGCCTCTTCCGCCGCGCTCTTGTCGGCGAGCAAGCCGTCCAGCTTTTCCGCCTGCGACTCATCGGCGCAGATTTCCATATGTAATCTGTTGGTTTCATCGCGCAACGCGTTGAGCTCGGCGTTCAGCTCTTCAAGTCCGACGACTTCCCCCTTGGGGCGTTCGGTCAGCTTTTGCGCCGTTTTGAATTGCTCGGCACGCTCCCTTGTCTTTGCTACGTTTTCGCGCAAATCTTTAAGGGTTTTCACGTCGTCCGCTATTTCTTTAATCCTCTCGCGCAAGCCCTCGCCGCTCAGATGATAGCTCTTGCAAAACGCGGAAATAATCGCGCCGTTTTCGCGGATTTTATCTTCTATTTCGTCCGAGTTCTGCGCGGATTTGCGCTTTCTGTCCAACAGGGTTTCGTATGCGGCAATATCGCCGCGCAGAGTGGAAAGGCAGCTCAGAAAACTGCCCGTGTATCCGTATGCGCTAAAAAAGTCTTTTACCGTTTGCTCCGCCGCGTTCCTTTGCGCGGTCTTTTTTGCAAGCCTTTCACCGCTCGTTTTTTCCGCGGTTATCATTTCGTTAAAGGTCTTTAAATCCTCTTCGAACGTCAGAAAATCGAACACAATTCCGTTAGTGGAAAAGTAGCCGTAGGGCAGTAAAAAGGCTTTTACCCCGTCTGAAAGTCGGTTGATTTTTTCGTAAAGTCTGCTTCTTTCGGGGCTGTCCGTCTGCACGCTTGCTTTGGCCATTTTTTTGTTGAGATACAAAAATCCGTCCACCAAAAGACATACGGCGCCCGCCACGGCAACGATAATTCCCGCCAAAGTATTTACAAAAATCAAGCCGATTCCCGCAGCTAAAACCAGTGCGGAAGCTATCGCAAAAATCAGGTAAAGCTTCGCGCTCTTGCCGATATTGTTTCGCGGTGCGGCGGCGGGCAAAAGGTTATAATCCCGCTCCGCCTCTTTGTACTCCTCAACCTTTTTGCGGACGGCTTCAAGCTCTTTTTCGTCCGGCGTGCCGGCGGCGAAAATGCGGCGAAGTTTAATCTGCTTTTCGGTCAACTCGCCACCGCTTGAAAGACTGATTTCCGCGTCCAGCGCAGCTGCGGTCTGCATTTCGCCTTCAATCCTTTTAATCCCGTCCTCATCGGGCACCCCGCCCGAAAATTTTTCCGACAGGCGTGAAAGCTTTGCCTCATCGCCCTCATCGAAAGCACGTTGAGAAAGCTGTGCTTTTAAAGTGGCTTCTTTTTCCAAACGGGCGGAGATTTTTTCAACCTCTTCCAAAGTCGGTATACCGAAATTGTAACCGCTTTCGATTTCCTTTATTTGCGCTCCGCCGCGCTCGATATCCTGACAAAAGCCGTCGTATCTCTCCCAGTCTTTCAGGACTAAGTTCAGCGTCCCAGCCTCGTCCGCCCGCTTTTCTAAAAGGGCGATTTTTTCGCGGTTTGCGCTGTGCTTTGCGTACTTTGCTTCAAGCGCGGCTTGCACGTTGCGCGCGTTGGTTATGGCGTAATTAAGGTTTTCAATCTCGCTCTTTTTCACTGAAATCGCATCGTTGCCCGCGCGCGATTTTTTGTACTCCTTGCGGCTCGCCTCCAAAATTTTCAGCGCGTTTTCAAGGTTCTGTTCATCGCCGTCTATGAAGTTATTGAGTTTTGCGTTTATGCTCGATGTGGACGAAATTTCAATCTCATCGCTGCTTATGAACACGGTGCGCTCGAAGGATTTGGAATCTATGCCGAAAATCGCCTTGCCTATATCCGCACCGAACTCTGTTGTCTTTTTGCCGTCGGCGTAAACCGTACACTCGTCCTGCGTGTCGCTCTTTTCGCCGAAAAACCGCTCTATTTTAAAGACCTTGCCGCCCGCCTCGAATGTGAGGTTGCCGCCGAATTTTCCGCCGTCGAATGGGCAAAAATGCAGCCTTTCGCAAAAGTCTTTGCTGTTGCTTCTGTACGGCTCCAAACCGTAAAACATCGCCTTAATAAAGGAAGCAAGCGTTGTCTTGCCGAAACCGTTACTCTCGCAAAAGGCGGTTAAATTTTTGTCAAACGCAAAATCCTGTTTTTTGATTTTGCCGTAGTTTTCTATATAGCAGGATAAAAGCTTCATTATTCTATCCCCCTCGCGCCCGACAGAGCCTTAAGCCCGTAGGATATAATTTTCGCCTTGTCCTCTTCGGAAAAATCCGAGGCGTAAACGGTGCGCACGAATTCGCCTTTCAGCGATGTGTCGCCGTCGTAGGCGCGCACGTCTATTTTTTTGCGCGTTTTGTCCTTGACGCGAACGAACAGGCAGTCGTTTGAAAGATATTTTTCCACGTCCGAAACAAGGTCGTCCACCGTGTAGTCCACTTCGCCGGTCAGTAGTATTCTGTAAACGTTTTTCTTATCAAGCGCAAGCTCTTCCTTCACTTTGAGCGATGCGGCGTAAGCGTCTTTAACGCCCGTAATATCCACAGGTTTTTCGTAAATCACGTTTTCGGCAAAGGGAATAAAACGGCTCGCGATTTTGCCGTTCTCTATATCCAATTCGATAAAACCCTTTTCGCCCGTTTCGTCAAAGCCCCTGCCCTCTAAACAGCCGCTGTAAGCCCATTCGCCGCGGCTGCGGCTGTCCAGCGCGCCGCTTTTGTACTCGTGAACATGACCGAGAGCGAGGTAGTCTATATTTTTATCTTTGAGTTTTGAAAGATTAATTTTGTCCCTGCCCGCCGAGGTCGCCGTCTGTCCATGCAGCATAACAATGTTGCAACCGCTTTTTTCAAGCGAAAGGGTTGAATACAGCGAGGTGCAGTTTTCGCCCGTCATCTCTATGCCGCAGATTGTAACGCCGCCGACTTCGTACTTCGTCCAGCTGTCCGAAAAAGTCTTTAAATTTTGGCACTCGCCTCTTTCACCGTTTAAGTCGTGGTTTCCGCGCAGATAAAAAAAGTCTATGTCGGGATTGTTGGCAACCACGCTGAAAAAGAAGTCCTTGTCCTTTTTGAACGGGTTGTCGCCATCGAACACGTCGCCCGAAAGAAGTATTATTTTCACGCCGCGGCTTTGAGCGTAAGAAACCAACCTTTTAAAGGTGTTTCTTACCGCCTCTTTGCGCCTTGCGGAAATTTCCCTCGGGAACGAGTTGTCTATTTTCGAGCCGAGGTGTATATCGGCACAGTGAATTATTTTCATAAATTTTTTCCCTCGTTTTCATTGTACACTTTTTTGCGCGTTTAGGCAATTATTTGCGCGGCACAATTCTTTCAGCCGCTTGCCATAAAAAAATATCGTGATATAATATAAACTGATATGAAAAAAAAGCAGCTAAAAAATATAAAACAGTACTCAAAAGTGGCTTTGATTATCTCTTGCGTCTTTGCCGTTGCGGCGAGTGCTTTGATTGCTGTTTCAATATACGGTTTGCCGCAGGCGGTCAAAGGCAGACAAGAAATGAAGTATTTATACGAAAACGGCGTCGAAGTCGACGCGTATATTAAGAGCTATTATAATGATTATAACCCAAGCTCACACGGTTCGGTAACCGCACATTACCATATAATATTTGAGTATATTGACGATAATAATTATTCGTATAAAGATGAATACTTTGATACCGTTGCCTGTAAAACGAAAGTTGAGCGTGATGAACGAGAGCAGGATATTAAGCAAATGATGTTGGACGGAAAGACAATGAAAATGCTTATTGCCGACAACGGCTTGTGCTGTCTGTCCGTGTATAAAGAGTCGTTATTACGCCCCACTACTATTATCGTTTATTCTGTAATACTTTCGGTTTCGTCGGTGGTGTTAGGGTTATGTATATTCGGAGTAGTAAGGCACTCCAAAACCCTTCGCCGTTTCAGAAGAAAATAAAGCCCCCCTACGGCATTTTGGAAGAAATGCCGGCAATGAAATAACACGGAGAAGTTATGGCTAAAAAGCGGAAATTATCCAAAAAGGAAAAAATCAAATTATATATTAGTATTGTCTTGATTGTTTTAATCGGTATATGTTTTGGATTGAGCGTTATGTACGGCGTTTCACAAGACTGGATTGGTTTTGCGATTTATCTTTCCGTTGCAATTATTATGAACATCGTAGAGATTCCGTTATGTTATCACGGCACAATTTATGAATGTCCACAATGCGGACACAAGTTTAAGGCTAATTCATATAAAGTTTTTTTCACAAACGGTATTTGGGGCTTTTTCAATTTCGATGGCTACGGTTCTAAATATGCAAAATTAAAATGTCCTAAATGTGAAAAGAAAGATTGGTGTAAAAAACATTATGATTAAGGCAATTAAAGCCAACGGCATTTTGGAAGAAATGCCGTTGGCGGCGTTTTGAATTGCCGCCACCCCACTTTCCTAATGCATTATTAAGTGGACAATAAAAAACTGATATAAATAAAAAATAAAAAAACCCTTAAAAATGCTTGAATTTTTCGGGCTTTACTTATATAATAATTAAGCAATTAAATTATTGGGGTGTCGCCAAGCGGTAAGGCAACGGACTCTGACTCCGTCATTCGTTGGTTCAAATCCAGCTACCCCAGCCATAAGCACTATATATTGTAGGATCTGAAAACAAGAACACAATATATAGTGTTTTATTTTTTATCAAAAACGACTGGAAACCCCGAATTGGGAGTAAATTTGGGAGTTTAGGGCTTAAAATCCAAATTCAAGTAGTTAACTTTCTCCGCTTCGCGCAATTGAAACTCTTCCGAGTAATGCGTGTATACGGTAGTCGTAATCGTTCCGCTTAACGAATGTCCCGCCCATATACTGACGACTTCGCTTAAAACGCCGCTCTCTTTGCTCCTGCTGATGAACGTATGCCTTAACTCGTGGGAGTGATGATTTGGGAACAATCTTTTCATTGTAGTTTGCAACGTACTCAGGTTAACGCGCTTCGCTTTTTCAAAGTCGATATACGGCAATACTTGTTTCATCATCGGCGTAATAGGTATTTTATGCTTAATAACGTTTCTACCCATACGCTCTTTGCTCGTTTCGCATTCGAGCCAAACGCCGTCAATCACGTTCAGGCTTGCAAGTTCGCTTCGGCGCAGGCCTGCGTACAAAAGCACGAGAAAGGCGTGAGCCGTGTCTCTGTTAAGATGTGCAAGACAATGATTGACAAGCTTCTTTTCTTCCTCATATGTGAATGCGCAGCCGCTCTTGCTCTGGTAGTTGGGTACGACAACCTTTTTCATCGGCGTGGGGATATTGTAATCCTCCGCAATCATATCGAAGATACAACGCAATAAGAGGAATAGTTTGTGCATCGTACGCAGAACACCTTTTTGAACGTAGGTTAAAAGGAAGTTCTGCAACATACATCTGTCTATCTCTACTGCCTTCATTTCTCCGAATGAGGGAAGACCGTCGTGATTTAATAATCGTAAGTATTCATTATAGGTTGATTGCTTTGTCGTAACCTTTTTGATGTTCAACCACTCGTCGGCGTATTCTGCAAAGGTCTTATCCTATTTATCGGGCTTTTCGTCTTTGTTATTTAGTTTATCGATAAATTTCTGTTTGAGTTTAGTTAAATCTTTGGACGAAACTTCAATATCGATTCCCTGTCTGTGGAATCTTGCTTCGTACACACCGTCCTTTCTTAAACGGTAGTGGACTATCAAATCGTTTGCCGCAAAGATATTTTTAAATTGTGTCGGCATCTGTGAAATCTCCTTTTTTGTAAATTTCAGCTCATTCCGATGACTTTCAACTTTACTCTTTTCTGCTATGGGAGCCAATCCCGCCAACACCTGCTTATATAATTCGTTTTGTTTTTTCAAAGCTTCAAGCAACTGCTGTACGGAATTGTCCGTTTGTATTGTGTTAGTTTGTTGTTTCAAGTATCCTTATTCGGACAAGTTTACGGAAATTATCTTTCCACGTCCTTATAGTTAAGAATACTATGTTCTCTTTTCAAAACTGTTTTCCTCCTAAATAATTATTTTTTGCAAGCGGAGGGAGCTGTCCGTCACTTTCCGTCTGCGGAATGTTAATACGATTATAGGGTCCTTTTGCGTTTGTCAAGTGGTTACCGCAAATTTTTTGCCGTAGGCAAATCAAAAGTGGGTTTCCCACTTTTTGCTCCTCGAAGGTGGAAACATACCACCTTCCTTATCCTGCTTACCTTTTTTAGTAAAATCGTCCCACTTTTTTGGTGTAAAAAGTAATTGTCTTTGCTATGGTTTATCTCTTGAATGATACATATAACGATTGTCCCTTACAATTATCTCGACAACCATTATACGTATTAAATATGACAGATTTGGGCTTGTTTAAAAATTTTCCTGAAACAATTTTATACTGTAAACATTTGCGTCAAACTGACACAATCCACTTAATTTTAGGAGGCAGGATAAGGGAAGTGCCACAACGGGCAACTCCGAAACGTTCGCTTTGCTCTCTCGAAACAAGCGGGAAACTCGCTTTTCTTGAATGAATGTACATTAAAATTTTAGCTACTGTTCATCAGATTGACCTCCTTTGTGATATTTGAGGATTC
>JAIDFD010000106.1 GCA_029054485.1 Clostridia bacterium
TTCTATTATTAATAGGGTAACAAAGGAACTTTATCCGCAAATCGGTGAAAAGTTTGAAACTTCCGCAAGCAAAGTTGAGCGTGCGATAAGGCACGCGATAGAAGTTGCCTGGAACCGCGGTAGAACCGAAGCAATCTCTTCAATCTTCGGCGCAAAAGTGTATATCGGCAACGAGCGCCCCACCAACAGCGAATTTATCGCTCTTGTTGCGGACAAGCTCCTTTTGGAGTATCTCGGTTAATTTCGCCCAAATCATTCTTCTTCTTGTAAGGACCTTTCGGCTTGTCTGAAAGGCCCTTACTTTTTTCAAGCAAAATCTTAATATTTCTTCGCAGTTAAAGTCAGAAACCACAATATGTTGTGGTTTAAAATATTGGAATCCACAATTTTAAAAATTTTGTCAAAATGTCTTGAAATATAAATTTTACTATGCTATAATCTCTATACCACATTATTCACGTATTTTTATACGTACAAAATTTTACAATTTAATAAATATTTTTATGGTAATTTCAAAAGTGAAATATACTTTTTCCATTTTTTGGCGAAGTATATCTCTTGTTGCAAAGTATATTGCCTTTTAAAGTTATCCATAAAAATGCTAATGCACCGCATTCGTTTGGAAATTATTAAATTGGTTTTGTGCGTATGTGAATGGTGTGGTAACCGTAAGAGATACTACATAGCAGAGTGTGTCTCTTCGGAGCCACACTTTTTTTATTGCAATTTTTTGACCACGTCATCTGATATCCGCGCTAAAAAAGCGGATGCAGAGAACCTCTATTAAGCTTGCCGCCGCGCCTTGCGGCGCGGCGGCAGGTTAGGAAGGAAAGACATAATAAAATGTAATTAACTTTATTGTTTTACAGCAATAAGGAGGGAAGGATATGAATACAAAGAAAAAAAGTATATTTGTCGTAATGCTTACGGTATTGTTCGCGATACTAATAGGCTGTGCTTTTATATTACCTGAACAAAAAGCAAAAGCATACGCACCTTCTTCAAGCACGGCTATAGACTTAACATTAGCCGACTATGAAAAGAGGACGGACGGTAAGGCTATAAACCCGTTAGGGCTTTCCAAATTGTTTGATGTGCTTACCGGCGTACAGAACTCCAAGCTTTCGGACGTGACCGCGCTTGGCGATATGGACGCTAGTCAGCTTAACAGCAACGGGCTTGTAGTTAATTTCGGCGGCAGACAGTGGAACGGCGTGTATTTTACGCACAATACTGATGGTGATCCAATTTTAACCCTTTGGCTTGCCGACAATTCCGAAGTACAGGCAAATTACGGGTATAACGCAGGTACCGCCGCATCATCTGCAGTTCCAACATGTTCTTATCCGTCAGATATGTATTCCACAAGCCAAATTCGTGTGGAAACTCTTAACGCGGGCGGCGATGCGGGCGGACTTACTTACGCTACCGGATTTGAAGATTGCTCGGGAACTGTAATTACGGATAGAAAGCAGAATCCCTTTGCGGCGTTCACCCTTTCAAGCAACGTAATTGGCAACAAAAGCTTGACCAAATACATAGAAGTACCCAACAATATTGCTTATCAGCAGGATGAAAATTTTGTAGACGTTTGTAATGCGCAGCTCGTTAGATGGGTGTTGGCGAACGATGCGTTGAGTATTCCTAAGGCTACTACACAGTACAATAATGCCAGATGGGCAACAAAAAGCGGTATTACATATAACTATTCTGGTGTTGCTACGGGTTCGGCATCAGATGACGCGGTTAACCCTTATGTAGACAGTAGTAGATATACAGAATGGGGCGGCGATTATTTGTGGCTTCCCAGTATAACTGAAACAGGATACTATGACAGTGCTACCGTATATTCGTACGGTCTGTGGAATATAACGCAGGATCAACGCCAGACATCGGGCGGCGAAACTTGGACGCGTTCAGGCTGGCCGGGAGATTGCAGATACGCCGTTCAATTAAACGCTAACGGATCGTTTGAGGATAGGGCAGGTGGACGGCGCACTCACACTTCTCTCTACGTACGCCCCGCGCTCCATTTGAATTTGTCGGAAATGGAGGATGGTGCAATCACCAATCCTGCTGACGTTACGACCGAGCGCGTTGACAATAGCACCAAGACTATTGCCTACGATGGAACTGTTAAAAGCCTCGATAAGGTTTTGCCCGAGTGGTATTTGAACTGTGAAGACTTCTTTAACGAGTTTGCTGATATTACATACAACTATAAGAACACGGGCGACACGACCGCTTTTGACTCGTCTAACCCCGGCATTGTAACTGCGGCAACAAACGTTATAAACGCGGGCAGATACGAAATTACTATTACACTCAAATCGAATAGTCCGTTCACCTGGTTTGATTCGAGCGGCGCGGCCGTGACCAAAAAGAAAGTTATTTTAACAATCCAACAGAAGGAAGTAAAATTCGATTACAGACTGTTCGATACTTCGGGCGGCGGCTCAACCATTCTCGCCGGCACATCGGTTGACTATACAAGCGATGCTACAAAGACCTACGCGGTAAAGCCTTACAGCTCCACCGAAACGATACCAAGCGGCACGACCAGTCTTTTCCCCGACTGGAAAATGGAATACGAAGGCACGGCAAATGATGGCACGGTTTACGCAAAGTCAACAATCGTACCCACTTTGGCGGGCTCGTATAAGGCCACGCTTACGGACTTAAATGCCGCCACGAGCAACTATTTGCTGAAAGGCTCTACAACCGTATACAACTATACAGTTGACAAGGCGGAAGTAAATCTGCCTTCGTTCAGCGACGACAAAACTTATAACGCAAGCGCGCAAGACTTTACCCTGTCCGATTACGACACGGATATACTTAAAATAGCGGGTATATCTGTTGGTGCGGTAACGCTCACTGCGAACGGTACTGGCACACAGTATAAAAGCGCGGATAACTACTTTGTAGTGGACTACGACGCAACGGATAAAAAGCTTTCAGCGATGAATTCGGCGGAATATACAGTTACTTTTGATTTGGTCGATACAAACAACTACACCTGGTCAAGTGCGGTGGCTACTGGCGCCAAGACTAAGACCTTTACGATTGACAAGAAGGAACTTGTTATCAAATTCCTTTCACCGCTTTCAAACAACCAGAATTTCAATTTAAAGACAAACACAAAGGGCAACCTAACTGCGGAATACACGGACGGCGCCGAAACACCGGACGGCGGCAGTATTGAAGAACCTCAGCTTATCCTGTCCTACGTTTTCACAAACGGCACAATAACGGGCGGCAAGACGCAGGCGGGCAGTACGTGCAGAATTGAGGACTTTTCGCTCGACATCTCCACGCTCAAGGGCGATGGCAACGTGTTCAGCGTGGGAACGTATACCCTTACGTTTGAGCTTGCGCCCGACACGGCGGCGGCAGTGAACAAGAACTATAAACTCGGCACAAGCGCAACGCAGGCGTTGACCGTAACAGCGGGCGAGGCGAGTATTGACGACATAGAGATAGTTTACAACACCGTGCGCGGTGAAAACGATGGTGATGCAAACGCAGCCATTCCCGCGGCGGGATTGACTTACGTCTACGATAAAACCTACGGCGCAACCGAGTACAAAATTTACCTCGATTTTTCGGGTATAGACTATCTTGACTACGCAAACGGCACTTCGTCATTAACGTACGACTACGCCGATGGCACGCACACGATAAACAAGGCAGGCACGGTGACTGTAACCGCGGTTATTAAGCCCAAGGACACAAACCACAGCTTGCCTGCAACCTATGACGTGACCGCTACAAATAAGTTCAAGAGCTATACAAACAATAATGACGGCACGGCAACCGTGACCTTTGAAATTGTGATAAATAAAGCTGTTGCAACTGTAGCCGGCAGTGAAATACCGCTTATGTATCAGCGCGAAGGTTCAACGGATGTTGTGACGTATGATCCGAAAAAGCCGCCTGTATACAACGGCAAACCCGTAACGATAACTCTCGGCTCTTCGGCGCTTTTCCCTGACACTGTAAAGAGCGTAGTATTCGATGATGCGGTAATCAGACAGACTACGGCGGGCGATTATACGATACGCGCAACGGTAACGCTCAGCGATAACTACGTCACGGCAACCGGGGCAAGCACGATGATAGTGAATATACCCTGGAGCATAGCCAAAGAGCAGATTGACCTCGTATGGTCGAATATCGTCTACGCAGACGACTACTTCAACGATAGCTCGCTCGCGCATTTGCAGATAACTTTGCTTACTCTGACCGATGTGCAGAAGGACAACGTAGACTACGAGTTCTATAAAGAAGAAGCAGACGGCACTATAAGCTCCGTTCCTATGACTGAGGCACAAATTAAGGCGCTTTGCACAAACGAAAGATTTACCGAAACTACGCCTACATATATCTATGTAAAAGCAGTTTTGACAACGGATGGAGCGAAGAAGTATCAGCTTGAGGACGATGAAACCAAGAATCCTAAACGTCTCAGACTGGGCGGAAATATGACCCAGATAAATCTGACCGTAAGCGATTTGATAAACGACTTCGAGTATGGCAGCGAGCTGGACGTAACAAAGCTGTTCACTCTTAAAAACAACGAAACGAACGATGTTTGGGATAGCGATTACTACGATATAACGGTGCGCAAGGACGGCGAGTTGTTGTGTTCGCTTGCGGACTTCAAACCGAGCGAAGCCGATGCGGGTGAGTATACTTTCGTAATAGATATAAAGCCCGAATATGCGGACAGTTACGTGCTTGACAGATCTAACAAAGTGTCTTTTGTTATTAACGCCAAAGAGGTGGAACTGCCTACACTTTCGGAGATTATATTCTCTGGCGAATACATAAACGTAGAAGACTATCTTGGCGGAAGCTGGGAACAGATAAAAAGTTTGGTAACTCTCAGTGGCGATTATAAAGATAAACGCAACGTAAGCGCGGGCGGATATATTATGTTGCTTGAGCTTGACGGCAACTACCGCTGGGCGTATCCCGATGCGGCAAGCGCGGTGAAAGCACTTTTGGGACGTTCCGCAGCCGATGTCGAGATAACGGCGGTAAGCGATAACATTGCTTCTATGAAGTGGAATATAACGCCGATAGTACTCGATACAACCAGCCTTTGGAACAAGAGCGCCAACGGTGCAACACTTAACTTGCCCGATGCTGTAAACAAACTTGTTAATGCCGAAACGCTGAGCGTTGGCTACAAATACTATGACGATGCGGGTCAGTATATCGCAGAACCCGAATTGAAGGGCGGCAAGTCTTTCAGGGTTGAAGCGATATTCGGCGGAATAGATGCCGATATGAGTAACGTGGTATTCTTGACCGGTGACGGCAATTTCAGCGCAACAAGTGAAAGAATATCTTATACCGTTCCCCAGAGCGGCGCGGCGGCAGCATTGGGTGCAGTGAAAGACTTTATGACCAAAACCTTCTTAGGGCTTCCTTACTGGGTATGGGCGTTAATCGCACTGGCTGTGATTATACTTCTTATTATAATAATAGTAGTAGCATGCAAGCGCAGGAAGAGCAAGGAAGAGCGAGCGGAAGCGAAAGCCCGCAAAGAGGAAGAAAAAGCTCGGCGCGAGGAAGAAAGACAGTTACAGCGTGAAAAGCTTGAAGCAGAACGCGAGCTTGCAAAAGCAAAGCAGGAAGCCGAGCTTGAAAAAATCCGTATGCAGGCGGGAATGGGGATGGCAGGCGTAGGTATGGCTTCAATGGCTATGCAACAGCCTGTTCAGCAGTCTATTCCTCAGCAGATGCCTCAACAACAGCAAATGCCGCAATATATACCCATGCCTATGCCCCAATATCCGCCTCAGGCGGCAGCACAGCCTTCACTCAATATGGCTGAAGTAAATGCAATAGCGGAAGCAAAAGCGGCTCAGGCAATAGCGGAAGCAAAAGCGGCTCAGGCTGAGGCGCGCGCGGCAGAAGCCATTGCCGAGGCAAAAGCGGCTCAGGCAGTTGCAGGAATTTCTCCTTGGCACGGCGGACAGAATTACGGATATACAAATCAACCTCAGCCTTTCATGCAGATGCAAAATCAGCAACAGCAACCTATTGTTATAGTTGTTGATTCTGACGGTCAAGTTAAATCTGTACAGTCTATTAATCAGCCTCAACAGCCTATGATTCAGCCTATATTAATTGCGGCTAATGCGGATTCGGCAAAATTCACACAGAAACCTGCCGAAATCCCCCATACGACTGAAGAGAGCAATAGTAGCTC
>JAIDFD010000107.1 GCA_029054485.1 Clostridia bacterium
AGTACAAACCGCCCGAACAGCCGAAGCATATCTGCAAATCCGCCGTAGCGGTTACCGAAAACGTTGCGTAACTGCCGCCCGCAGTGTTCGTAGAAGTAAACAAACCGTTTTCAAGCGAAAAGTTGTTTGAAGAAATTTTATAGCCGTTGAAAGAGCCGCTCGTACTCTGCACAAACTCGCCCTGTTCGCCGCACTTTTCGCACTTGCCGTCCGCAGAGTAGCTGTGGTAAAGCTTTTCAACAGTCTGGGTTTCCGAATATCCGCAGACGGGGCACGAGCCTGTTTGCACGCCCGCAGTCTCGCATGTGGCGGGTCTGGAAACAACCCAGTCGAGTACGGTTTGACCGGTGAACGGTATTCCGTCCCGGTAAGTCCACAAATTACCGTAATATGTATGTATGCAAGGCGAGTAAAAGTAGACGTCTGCGTTCGCAAGATCTGCGGGACGCAAAGCCGACCAGCGGGAAGAAGTGCCGCAGTAGTAAATGACCGGATAAGAGCTTATCGCGTTGTTCTCTATTCCGTTGACGCTCTCAGGAATTACCAGATAGGAAACGGTTGCGGAAGTTAACGCACCCTCACGTATTTTGTATCCGGTCACCGTTGAATTTTCGTAAGTGAAGCTTTCGGGAAGAACTTTGTTTATATACGAAACGTATCCGTAAAGATACCAGCTTTGGTTGTAGTTTGCAAACTTAAAACCGCCCTCTTCGGCAAAGGTCATTATGCTCTGTTCGTCCGTAAAAACGTACAATGCGTAATATGCGCAGTATCCGTTGTCCGCCCTGCCCGCCGTCATTGATATACGGCTCAGGTTATGCACCTGCAACAATGAGGCACAGCCGTAAAAGGCGTCCGTGCCGATATTCGTAACCGAGCGGGGAATTACAACGTCCGCAAGAGCCGAGCAATAGTAAAACGTCTGCTCGCAGATTTCACCGAGAGTCCGGGGCAGTGAAACGTAAGTCAGCTTCATACAGGCGAAAAAGGCGCAGGCGCCCAGAGTGTCCAGTTTGGTATCCTGTAAATTGATATCGGTAAGGCTTATACAGTACCCGAAAGCGTTTTCGCCGATTTCCGTCAGGCTGCCGCCCAGTATTACGTTTTTAAGCGCGGAACAGGAATAAAACGCGTTTTCGCCTATAGCGGAAACCCCGCTTAAATCGGCGCTTTTAATGCGCGGATTTTCCAAAAAAGCATAGGAAGCAATTTTCAAGGTCGAGTAACCCGAAAGGGTTGATAAGTCGAGCTCGGTCACTCCCTCATCGCACCATACAACGGCCCAATTATCGTAAAAATGCAGGACAGACACTCCGTCCGTTTGTGTATAAAACAGCAAGTCCGCTTCCGCCGCGGTTTTCGCCACGAACACTGCCAGCCTGCCTACCCCGCCGCAAGCGTTGCCGTTTGAAATATCCAGTGCGCTGTAATTGACCACCGCGCGGAGTTTTGAGCAATCGGCAAAGGCGTAATCCTCTATGTCCGTAAGCGAATTAGGCAGCGTGACTTTTGTCATACTTCTGCAACCGCCGAAAGAATAATATCCTAAACGCGAAACACCCTCGGGAATCTCCATCTCGGCAAGCGATAAACAGCCGTAAAAGGCGTACTCGCCTATACTTCCCTCCGCCTTTGAAATCTGCACGCTTTCTAGCGCGGCGTCTCCGTAAAACGCACCCTCGCCCACAGCCCTTAATCCCCCGATCCGCACAGAGGCTAATACCGAACAGCCGTAAAAGCAATACTCGCCAAGCCAAACGCTATCACCGGATAAATCCGCCTCTTTCAAAGCAGAACAGCCGTAAAACGCGTAACTGCCGATTTCCGAAATTTCGTAAAGTTTTAAACTTTCAAGCGAGGCGCATAAGTAAAATGCGTTTACGCCGATTGAAGTCAGCTCAAAAGGAAAATCGATTGAAGCGAGCGAATAACAGCCGTAAAACGCCCAGTCTTTTATTTCGCCCACGGGGGAGGTTTGCGGCAACGCAATTTCGGCAAGCAAAGAACAGCCGAAGAATGAAGCCGTGCCTATTCCGCAGACGCACTCGGGAAGAGTAACCGAAGTTATATCGTTCTCGCCGTAGAAAAGGCAGTCTATAACCGAGTAGTTTGAAATCCCGTCAATTTCGGGAAGCTCCAAAACCCCGCCTTCGGGATAGCCGATTAAGTACCAGCCTTCGGGCTGGGCGAACGCGCCGTCCGTGTAGGCAACGGTATAGCCGTCCTGCTCCTCTTTGGGAACGGAGTCGTCCGGTGAGGAATAGATTGCAATGGAATAATCGCAGGAAATATCCGCGTTGCTTAAATTGTAAATTTCAAAGAGCCTGATGCAGTAAGAGAAAATATCGCCTCCCGTATCCTTTACGGTAGAGGGGATTGTTATGCTTTTAAGGCGGATACAGCCGCGGAACGCACCGTAACCGATATATTCCAGCCCTTCGTTGAGATTAACTTCTTCGAGACTTCCACAGTCGTAAAAAGCCTGCGTAACTATCGTAACCGCCGAAGTAAGGGTAAGGCTTTTAAGGTTTATTTCGGAATAGCCGAAGAGATAGTTTATACTCTGCCCGTAGTCGGGTATGCTTCCCACATAGGGCAGTGAAAGAGTCGTTAAACTTACACAACCGCCGAAAATCTGATAGCCGAAATATTCAACGCTGTCGGGAATTACCAAACCGTTTAAACTTGCGCAATCAAAAAACGCATAGTCGCCGATAGAGGTCAGCGTTTCTTCGCTTTCAAACGAAATTTTTTCAAGAGACGCGCAGCCGCTGAACGTGCCGACTTGTATCTCGGTAAGACTTTCGGGAACGGTGAACGCCGTAAGAAGTTCACAGCCCCTGAACGCGTAATCGCCTATACTTTCAACGCCGTAAGCATTGAAAGAAGTAAGTCTCGCGCCTTCGAAAGCCAGACTTCCGATTAAAATTAAACCCTGCGGAATTTTCAGCGTTGCCAGGCTTGTGCCGCGGAAGGCGTAGTCGCCTATTGAATAATTCTCGCCCTCTATGTAAGAGATAGTCACCCTTTCAAGAAAACCGAACCGCTCACAGAAGCTATCGCATATTCCGTCCAGATAAACTATAGTTAAATCGTTAAGGTAGGACGTTGCCGCGCCTCCGAAAAGCGCGCTTATGCCGCCGTTTTCGGCGCTGTAATTTTCAAGATACAGTTCTCTGATTCTGTTTTCGCCCGAGAATATCGCAACGTCTTCGGGGTAGATTATTTTCGTCTGAATATCAACGGTAGCAAGCTCGGCACAGTTTTCAAACGCGTACTCGCCCAACTCGACTTCGTCCCCGCCCGATATTTCGACGGACGCAAGATAGCCGCAGCCCGAAAAAGCGTAATTTCCGACTTTTGAAACGCCCTTCATAGTCACTGATTGAAGATTGGCACAGCCCTCAAACGCGGAATCTCCGATTTTGATTTCACCCTCGATTTTCAGACGCTTGATTTTTGAATTGCCGGCAAACGCGCCCTCTCGGATTTCGGAAACCACGTATCCGCCGATAGTTTCGGGAATTACAACGGTTGCCTATGTGCCGCGGCAGCCGGTAACTATAATGTC
>JAIDFD010000108.1 GCA_029054485.1 Clostridia bacterium
CTATACGCCTGTGTATGTGCCTACAATCTGGGAAAAGATTGTACAGTTTTTAAAGGCTTATTGGCTTTGGATTGTGATTGCGGTTGCCGCGCTGATACTGCTTATAATAATAATCACCGTTGCGGTAAAACGCAGAGAAACTAAGGAAGAGCGAGCCGAAAAGAAAGCGGCGGAAAAAGAACGCAAAGCGGAAGAGAAGCGGCGCAGAGAAGAAGAACAGCGGCGCCGCGAGGAAGAGCGACAGGCGCAAAAGGAAAAGCAGGAAGCGGAGCGCGAGCTTGCGAAAGCAAAGCAGGAAGCCGAACTTGAAAAGATCCGCGCACAGGCGGGAATGGGAATGGTCGGCGCAGGTATGGCTTCAATGGCTGTTCAACAGCCTGTACAGGCGGCGCAACCTCAGAACGATACAAACGCGCAAATGCTCGCGGAAATGCGCGCGCAGTTAGCGGAGCTTCGTGCGGAAAATAAAGCGGCGCAGGCGCAGACGCAAATGATGCAGTTGCCGCAATCTCAGATGTCAATGCCGTCCATGCCGCAGTACGCGCAACAGCCTATGCAGTCGGATTTTGTTAAAATGTTTTACGAGTCTGAAATTTTCCGTTTAAGGCAAGAGTTGCAATTTCGCGGCGGTTCGTCAGGTTCACCGTCTAACGAGGACGCAAGACTATTGCTTGCTGAAGAACGCGCAAGGACGGCGGAGAGCAGACTTGCCGAGGAACGCGCAAGAGCGGTGGAGGAAAAGTCTTACCGCTCGATGGAAGAGCGTGCAATGCTCGCGGAGGAAAGGTATATTCGCGGCGGCGGAGCAGTGCCTGCTCCAATAAACCAGCCTGTGCAGAGCCAATCATACAACAGCGATATTAATCCTAACTTCATAGGGGCGATTATTGCTTCTGCGCTTAGAAACAGCGGAGTTTCGCCTGCGGTTTCGGCTTCGGCGCAAATCAACGCGGAGCCTCAGGTAGTTGAAGAAAAAACCGTACCGAGTACCCCGACAATGTATCCCTCGGATGCAGTTATTACAACTACAACAACGGTGGATACTACAAAAGGCAAACCGGTTTCGCGTACACGCGCGCAGAATGAAAATTTCGATGTGGACGGTTTTTACGACAACGCCGACTACTAACGGCTTATAAAAGGTAAATTTGGCGGCGCGGACATTTGTCCGCGCCGCATTTTTTACTGCCTTGACAAAAATTCTGTTGACTTAAAACGGCTTGTGCTTTATACTTTTGTATAAGAATGAAAAACTTTGCAGATAAAAAACTGCTTGTCTTTGGCGACAGCATAATATACGGTTCGGGAAACAACGGAATCGGCGTGGGCGAATACTTAAAAGACAAGTTCTCATTTTCTCTTTCTAAATATTGCATCGGCGGCGCGAGAGTGGGTTTTTGCGAGGGCAAAAACTGGGTTGTCGAGCAGGTGCAAAATGCGATTGAAAATAACGAAACGGCTGACTTAATCGTTTTCAACGGTTTCACCAACGACTGTTGTATTAGTGAAGACAGCGGCTTGTGCGATGTGCGTTTGGGCGAATTTATACAAGGTAAACAAAGCGTAGATATTTTTGCGGTAACAAAACAAATGGATTTTTCGCAGTGTTTCGAAAGTATCTGCGCGGCGTTTATTAAATATTTTCAGAATTCTAAAGTCGTTTTTGTCAGACCGCATAAAATGGGTAGGCGCGGCGATAAAGTTCAGAAAGAGTACGGAGAACGTGCGAAAGTAATTTGTGAAAAGTACGGCTTTTCAATCGCGGATATTTACGAGGACAGCGGGCTTGATACATTTGACGAGGTTCAGCGCGACAAATACACGGCTGACACATACGGTTGGGGCAAGGGCGACTGCACTCACCCTAACGCGTTGGGTTATAAAGAAAAATATATGCCGCTGATTGAAAAAGCGGTTTTAAACGTATAGATAAAGGGGAATAAAATGAAAGTTTTGATGATAAACGGCAGCCCGCATGAAAAAGGCTGTACTTACACGGCGCTTACCGTTATAGCGGAAGAGCTTAAAAAACAGGGTGTGGATAGCGAAATTGTCTGGCTTGGCAACGTACCCGTGCGCGGTTGCATAGGTTGCGGCGCGTGCAAAAATCTCGGAAGATGCGCTTTTGACGATGATCCGATTAATTCAATCGGTGCAAAAATAAAAACTGCGTATGGTTATATTTTCGGCGCACCCGTTCATTATGCTTCGCCCTGCGGCGCGATGGTGTCGGCTATGGACAGGCTTTTCGCCGCGTTCGGCAAAGATATGCAGTTTAAACCCGCGGCAAGCGTGGTTTCGGCAAGGCGCGCGGGAACAACGGCCTCGTACGATGTGCTGAATAAGTATATCGGCATAAACAATATGATTGCCGTTCCGTCAACTTACTGGAATATGGTTCACGGCAACTGCGCGGAAGAGGTATTAAAGGACGAAGAGGGCGTAACTATTATGCGCGCAATAGCAAGTAATACTGCGTGGCTCTTGAAACTGCTTGAAAACGCGAAGGGAACAGGTTTGGAAAAGCCCGTAATCATTGCTAAAGTAAAGACAAATTTTATCAGGTAATTTATGAAGCTTATAACATTTACAGTTCCCTGCTACAACTCAGAAGCGTATATGCGCAAATGTGTCGACAGCCTTTTGGTCGGTGGTGACGATGTTGAAATTATTATCGTGAACGATGGCTCGAAAGACAAAACGGGCGAAATTGCCGACGAATATGCGAAAAATTATCCCGAAATCGTCAAGGTAATCCATAAGGAAAACGGCGGACACGGTTCAGGTCTGAACGCGGGACTTAAAGCGGCGAAAGGGCTGTATTTCAAGGTTGTTGATTCGGACGACTGGTTGGAAGAAGAGGGGCTGAAAAAGCTGTTGGCAACAATCCGCGAACATTTCGCTTTAAATCTTTTACCGGATTTATATATTACTAATTTTATTTATTACCACGCGGCGGACGATACTTTTACGGTCAGTAAGTACGACAACAAAATGAAAGAAGGCTTTATTGACTGGAACAAGGTGAAGAGCTTTCATTTTCAGCACGTTATCATAATGCACGCGCTGACATACAGAACGGAAAAACTGCGTGCAACAGGGATTGTTCTTCCCGAACATACTTTTTACGTTGATAATATTTACACCTTCGTTCCGTTGCCTAAGCTCATTAACGCGTACTATCTGAATGTAAATCTTTATAAATACTTTATCGGTCGCGCCGACCAATCGGTTAATATAGTAAACTGCATAGAACGGTACAAACAGCAGATAAGAGTAATGACAATAATGTATACGGCTTACACTCTGAAAGAGTTGAAAGCACTGCCTAAGGGGCTTAAAAAGTATATGTTGCATTATCTGCACACGATTACTATGGTAACCTTGATGTTCTCTTGCGGAAAAAATACCAAAGCGCGCAGGGCGGACGTAAAGGAAATGTGGCGCACGTTAAAAAAGCACGACAAAAAGCTGTACAGAAAGATAAAGTACAGCGGTTATCCGTTGACGGTTGCGTTTCTTCCCTACTGTATGCGTCCCAGAATTATGCGGCTTGCATACGACATAATC
>JAIDFD010000109.1 GCA_029054485.1 Clostridia bacterium
GCCGTTATCGTTATTTCACAATAAACGGTAGAAGCATTATACTTTTCTCCGTCAACGGGAATTGTGCTGCCTTGATAGTTTTCGTCCACCGTTCCTCCTCCGTTTTCGTCTGTACAAGCCGTTAACGAGAACATAGCCACTACAAACATAACCGTGCATAACAAAAATGAAATTTTCTTTTTCATATTAGTTTTCCTTGATTGTTTTCAAAAATATTTGTCAGAAACCTATCAAAAAGCGGTATCCAATTCGAGCTTGCATTTCCCGCGCCGAAGCCGTGCGGTTGCCCCTCGAATATGTGCGATTCAACCATAACTCCTGCTTGCTTGGTCGCTTCCACGTTTTGATTAAACTGACTGTAAAACGGGTCGCGCGTTCCGTAAGCGTAGAACGTAGGCGGAAGATTGCCTGCCCTCAAAGTTTCAACGTTATTGTTCGATACAGACAGTCTGCCGTAAAACGAATAGATATGTCCTACTGCCGCTATATCTGCGTTCACGCCGTCTATCACATCGGGGACATAGCTTGAGTCCAATAACGTGGGCGATACAGTTCCTTTCCAATTCAAGGCGTGTTCACCGCAAAGAATACCGCCCGCCGAAAACCCGATGATTGCAATATCTTTTTCTTCAATTCCGTACGCTTTTGCATTGTATCGTACATACCTGACAGCACGGGCAAGGTCGAGTGCGCTTTCGGCTTGTCTGTAAGGACTCAACCTGTAGCTTACGATAAAGCACTGATAGCCGAGCGCGGATAATCTTTCCGCAACACTGTATCCTTCTGATTGAATACTCTTATATGCAAATGCGCCGCCCGGACAAATAAGTACCGCTCCCTTTATTTCCCCTTGCGCGGGATAAGTAAGAATGTGCGGACGAAAGTCTGCGGGGTCGTTACCGTTCAGATTTCCGCGCCATGCGGGAATTTTATCATCGTCCCAAAGATAAATCGTCTGCCTTTCGGTCGGCGTAAGCGTTGGTTTTCCCTCGTTTCCGTCCGAGGGCACAACGGAAGTATCGGTCGACGTTGTCCCCTCATCGGGATTTGTTTCATTTGCCACACCGACACAGGCAACAAGAATTATGCCGAAGCAACAAAGCAAAGTAAAAGTTAAAATCAAAGCTAAAATCCGTTTCATTATTAATTTTTAAGCTACATAACCAAGGCTTTGTACCCAAGATATTACTGTGGACTGCGATGCGTTTGAATAAAAACGTGTCCCCTGTTGCCAATCTCCCGTGCCTGCCATTTCCGCAAGTAACGTTCCGCTCTGTCCGATAGGCGAACTTGCCGCCGTGCAGAAGGGTATTACCGTTTTACCGGTAAAGTCGTTATTATTAATAAAGTTATTTACGGGCCACGCCGCTATGCCCCACCAAATGGGATAGCCGATAAATACCGTGTCGTAAGTTTCCCAATTTTCAACCGTATAGGATACTAATTCGATATCGCGCAAGCTCTCATCGTCATGCTCGCGCGAAACGCGGCTGTCGGGATTTCCGTAGTTTAAGTCCGCGCTTGTATACGGATTGACAGGCATAAGTTCAAACAGTTCACCACCCGTTGCGGTTGCAATATAATTTGCAACTGTTTCGGTGTGATTTTGTGCCGAGAAATAAACGACAAGAATATTGTTTTCCGTAGGTTGTTCGGTTATCGGTGGCGTTTCGGGCTGTTCAGGCGTGTCAGGCACTTCGGGTGTTTTAATTAATCCTGCCCCGTCAAGCCAGCTTTCTATACTGCCATCGTTGCGACCCGTAAATCTTCTGCCCTCAACAATATTTGCGCCTGCCGCGTTACTGCGTATATCCGCAGTGCTTTCGGTAATGGCACTGCCACCACTCGTGCAGAACGTATAAATCGTTTTATCGCTTAACTCGTAGTAATTCAAGAAACTCAAAACTGCCATAGGCGCGGTATGCCACCAAATCGGGAAGCCCAAAATGATTGTGTCGTATTGTGCCATAACCTCGTCGGGCAAATACACGGCAAGCTCGGGGCGGGCATTGTTATCCTTTTCTTCCTTTGCTTCCTCAGTTGTAGGAGTGTAAGAATCGGGGTACGGTTCTTTGCGCTCTATCTCAAAAATGTCCGCCCCGGTTAATTCTTGTATTGTTTGTGCAACGCCTTGCGTTGTGTTGGTTTTTGAAAAATATGCTACAAGAATATTGCTCGTTGCCGTAAACGAATTATCTATGTTTACGTCTGACGGACGCGTGTAGTCATCAGGCAACGGATTTTCACCGCCCTGATTAATGTTGCAAGCTGCCGCGGTCAACATAAAAGCCACGCCTATAACTAAACAAATAAATGCCTTAAAAAAGTTTTTCATATTAGTCCTCCTTACCAATTCTTTTTATCCTTTTTGTGGTCGTGGTTTTGCTTGCGCTCTTCCACCATTTTCACAAACCATTCAACCATATTGGGGTCGGTGTGCGAGAAGAACGAACTTTCCTTTTTATCAAGGCTTGCCATTACCGCCATATCTTCGTCCGAAAGTTCAAAATCAAACACGTTGAAATTTTGTTCTATTCTTTCGATATGCACCGACTTCGGGATTACCACTATTCCTCTCTGCAACTCCCAACGAAGAATAACCTGCGCAACCGACTTATTGTATTTTGCGGCGATTTTTGCTATCGTTTCATTGGTAAACAATCCGCCTCTGCCTTCTCCGAACGGCGCCCACGCTTCGATTTGCACGCCGTATTTGCGCATCCACTTCTGCGCTTCTACCTGCTGATTGAACGGGTGTGTTTCAACCTGATTTACCATAGGCTTTATTCTTGCAAACGAAGCAAGATCTACCATTCTGTCGGGATAGAAATTTGAAATTCCTATCGCCCTAATTTTTCCCTCCGCGTACATATCTTCAAGAGCGCGCCACGCACCGTAGTAATCTCCAAACGGCTGATGTAAGAGAACAAGGTCGATATAGTTGACTTTGAGTTTGAGCATAGATTCGCAAACGGATTTTCTCGTCTGTTCATAACCGTAATGCTCTATCCATACTTTGGTCGTCAAAAAGATTTCCTCGCGCGGAATGCCCGACTTTACAATAGCGTTACCGACCTCTTCTTCGTTGAAATAGCTCTGCGCCGTATCTATATGACGATAGCCCACTTTGAGCGCGTCGAGAACGCAACGTTCACATTCGTCTTTCGATACCTGATAAACGCCGTAACCGAGCTGCGGCATTTTAACTCCGTTAGATAATGTTACATATTCCATTTTCAATTCCTCCAAACTTTTTCTTTACGATAACAGTATAACACTGCCAAAGTCAAAATGGAATTTCAAGTTTGTTTATCGCATTAACTTGAAGTAAATACAAAAAGACAGGCGGTTGTTTGACCGTCTGTCTTTATATTTATGTTTATTAATTTTATTTTACCGCTTCGTTATAGTCCTTATCAGAAACGGGTTCGCACCATTCGGTCTTGCCGTTTTCCGCAGGCACTTCTATTGCAAGGTGTGAAAACCACTTGTCCTTTCCTGCGCCGTGCCAATGCTTTACGCCAACGGGGATATTTACAACGTTGCCCTCTTTCATTTTAATTGCAGGCTTGCCCCATTCCTGATAGTAACCCTCGCCGCCTACGCAAACAAGAATTTGACCGCCACCTTTGGTTGCGTTATGGATATGCCAATTATTACGGCAACTCGGCTCAAACGTTACGTTTGCAATAAATACTCGCTCTTTGCTTACGGGCGCAAGATAGCTCTGTCCTTTGAAATATTTTGCGTATGCGTCGTTAGGTGCGCCTACGGGGAAGAAAATTGTATTTTGATAAACGTCCTTTGCCGAAAGTACGGGTGTTTGCTCGTTCCACACTTCCTTTGCAAGATTGAACGCCGCCCAACCTTTGGGCCACCCTGCGTAGAACGCCGTATGAGTGATTGCCGCTACGATTTCTTTTTTCGTTACTCCGTTATTTTTTGCATTGATAAGATGATGCTTTAACGAGCTGTCGCAAATACCCTGCGACATAAGCGAAACAACCGTTATTATACAGCGCGTCTTTACGTCTATATCAGGATTGTTCCAATTCTCTCCGAAAAGCACGTCGTCGTTGTAATGCGCAAATTCGGGCGCAAACTCTCCAAGTGCATCTCTGCCTGCCGTCTGAACGATTTTCTTATTCATAACTCCTCTCCTTATTTATTTTTATAAGCGTGTTTATAAAGTCTTTAACCTGTTTAGTTGGCGTGGGCGAATACAAAATGCCGAACGGAATACGGTACTCCCAATCTGCGGGTACTATTTTCAAAAGCGGGTGTACGTCCTCCCAACCGTCAACGGTAATAATA
>JAIDFD010000011.1 GCA_029054485.1 Clostridia bacterium
TGTTTACTTTAATAATGCTCTTTTTCTGCACGGCAATATTATGCTGTGCTTTTATAATGCCAAAAAACGTTAAGGCGCAGACTGCGGCGGATTTAAATGACCCCGATAAGACTATAACGATAGGCGAGCTGACTTTGTCGGGTTATAATACTTCTTCCGGCAACAAGGTGTTTAATGCCGCTAATCTTGCTGAGTTGTATTCAAAAATAACAGCAAAAGATAACGCAACCTATCATGACGTTGCAAATTTGGTTATCGGTACAACTTTATACGGGACGACAACAACGTCTGCAACAGGAGCAGTGGAAATTGCCAAATACGTCTCTGCAAACGACTTATATGAGATTAACGGAAACAAAAATATCCTTGTAGACTTTGGCGGACAAAGCTGGACGGTAACATTTGTTACAAAAGATACTGACGGCGATATTATAGCAACCCTCTGGCTTGCGGACGCATATAAGGAAAACGGCTCATATGTGCGCAGTCAATATGGTTGGTATAGCAGAACTACAAATACGGCGAGTGGTACGGCGAGCGCAAACAATTACGTCTCGAATATGTATTCTTCCAGCCTTATAAGAGTAAAAACTCTTAATGGCGGAGACGTAAACGGTGGTGATACTAAATATGCCATGGGAAGTACAACGGATACAATTTCTACGCTCAATCAAACAGTATCGGCGGCAGACAGGGTCGCAAATCCTTGGGCGATTTACACCCTCAATAACACAGCGCTTTCAGGCGATGCAAGCAAAGCAAATAAATCATTAGTAGATTATATAGACACTCCTTCGCAGTTGAAATTTACATATTATGAAGATTTTAACTATCATTACAATGTTCTTGGCGGTAATTCAAAAGACAGTTATATGCTGAATGAAGCTATAAATGCTGACTCTATACTTTCGACTAATTCTAACAATACTCATACAGGACAATGGTATAACTCTATAATGGCATGCGTGGCAAATACTGTTTACACCGAGGTGGGTTATAACGACTGGGGAAATGATTACTTATGGCTTCCAAGCTTTTCGGAAACCGGTAGTTCAAATTACAACACATATAACGGTATGCCCGGTTTATGGGAGACTTCCAAGACAACAAAGACAACTGACAATCAGACGGGACAAAATTTGTCTATGAGCGGCTCTGGGGTGCCCACGGTATGGAATGATGGTAACCAGACAAATATAAACAGCGCCGAATATGTTTGGTTGCGGTCAGGGTGGCATGATAATACTTATCTTGCCAATTATTTGACATCGAATGGTGCTTCCTACGTTGCACTTACCGCGCGAACTCTTGGCGTGCGACCTGCGTTGCACTTAAATTTAACCAAAGCGGAAAATAGCTCGGCACTGGCAAAGCCTACGGCGAGCAGTGAATCGTCTTTTACATATGACGGCACGGAACATTCCTATTTTCCGGTCGGTTTTAACGCTAGTATAATGAATATAATCGGAAATACACAGACCGATGCGGGCAGTTATACGGTTTCGGTTACGCCTAAAACCGGATTAACCTGGGCGGACGGTTCAACCGATGCGGTAGAATTTAACTTCCGTATAAACAAAGCTACGCCAAGCGTATTGCCGCAATTCAGCGGGGACCGCCCGTACAACACAGCGGGATTTCCCGAGCCGACAAGTTATACGGCAGGCGCAAACGGAATCGAGATAACCGGCAAGTTCTCGTGGCCGAACCAGTCACAGCTAATCGAGGTAGATAAATCCAAAGATTACACCTGGCTGTTTACGCCCGATGAGGAGTATATAGACAACTTCAATACGGTAGAGGGCACTGCGACTTTTAATTTCCAAGAGCGCAAAATCGAAAGCATGACCGCTACGTTTAATTCGGGCGGAGCAACGGTATATACCAAAACGTCTACAAGCGAATTAATGAAAATGATAACCCTTACCGTAACGTATAACGATGGTGAAGTGGTAAACGAAACTAACTTTGAAATAAATTATTCACTGCACGAGGGTACCGGCAACACGATAACAGTATCGTTCGGCGGACAGTTGCCGAAAATCGTAAACGTGGAAGATTACGTGGTGTTGGCAGAAGTAGAAGGTTTGGTTATCGTATATAGTCAAGGGAGTAATAAGCTTACGCCGCTTAACGATAAAGACGATTTAAAGCAGTATCTGACAATATATCCCCAATGGAATTACACGAATACGTCCGCACCGATTACCGCGGACGAATACACCCTTGAAGGCGAGCTTATGGTCGGCCGTCCCGAAATTTATGTAGTGTATGAGGGTATTAAAGAAGTAATCAATCCTGCGCCTACGGTGTCAAAGGCGGTTTACGATACTTCTGCTTTGAAGTTTGAGGATAAGCTTGCGCCTTATACGGGCAAAGAGTTTGATACAAACGGTTGGGTGACGGGCTTGCCGGCGGGAGTTACCGTTTCGTATACCTGCATCACGGATATGACCCAAATCGGCAAACACGTTGTAACTGCGCATTTTTCAGGCGATTACGAAAATTATGAAGCAATCGCGGATATGACGGCGACTCTTACAATAGAAAACAATTACGCCCTGCCCGAGATTGTAAACGATACGCTCTTTTATAATCCCGAGGGCAACACGTTTGAAAT
>JAIDFD010000110.1 GCA_029054485.1 Clostridia bacterium
AAACACATATATTTGCAACTTTTCGTTGCAGGTTCGGAGATAATGTTTCCGTAAATATCAAACCGCGAACCGTGGCAGGGACACTCCCAGCACTCGGTGTCGCCGTTCCATTTCAGCTCGCCGTGCATATGCGGACACATACTGCCGATAATGTGCAGATTGCCTTTGCCGTCCTTGTAAACGGCGCGTTTTTTGCCCGCGATATAAACTATTTTTCCGCTTTCCTTTTTGATTTTTTTCGCACTTTTAAAGGTAATTCTGAAATACCCGAGCGCGATTTCCTTAATATTTGTAAACGCGTTTGAAATCATTTTTCCGAACGCGCCCCTTATCTTTCTCTGAGGCGAAAAAAGCTCCGCGTAGTCATTGTGTTTGTTTAAAATCAAATCCCTGATAATTTCCGCGCATACAAGCGAGTTGGTCATTCCCCACTTATTGAAACCGGTAACAACGTAAACGCCTTCCGTTGTTTTCGAGTATCTGCCCGCCATAGGCATACCGTCGAATGTCATAACGTCCTCCGCGTGCCACGAAGCAGTTACCTCGCCGCCGAACAGCGTTTTTGCAGTCCTTTCAAGATTTACAAAGTGTCCGCTCTCCTTCGCCCTGCCCGTTCTATGGTCGCCGCCGCCGACTATCGTTCCCTCCGCATAGGGTCGGATTGAAATTCCGTCCTCTTTTTCATCGAGGTAAGCTCCGTCCGCTTTTCTGCCGTTGACCGCTACCGTGTACGAGGTTGACTGGCGCAGTTTAAAATAATACGCTCCGCGCGAATTGATTGTCGGGAAGTGGGTTGCGATAATTATTTTTTCGGCTTTTATAAAACCTCCGTCTGTTTTTATCAGTTTGGTTTTGGGGTCTACGTCTATCGCGCGGGTGCGTTCGTAGATTTCAAATTTAACGGGCAGCGCGGACAAAAATTTCAGAGGATCGAAAAGGTACTGCCCCTCCGCTTTGAGCGCGAACTTTGCGTTTACCGTTTGCACGTCCTCTATCATTTCGCACTTTGCGCCGAACGACTGCAACAGCCCGCAAGACTTGCTGAGAGGTCGGCTTTCCTTATCGGAAAAGATATAGCCGTCAACCTCTTCAAAGTCGCAGTCGATTTTATACTTTTCAACGAGTTCCGCGTACTTTTCCATGGCTTCTTTTTGCGAGCGGTAATATAGTTCCGCCGTGCGCCGCCCATAGCGCATAAAAAGGTCGGCGTAAACGCTCCCCTGATTATAAGTAATTTTTGCGGTAGTGTTACAGGTCGTTCCCGAAAAAAGTCTGTCGGCTTCCAAAAGCGTGACCTTCTGCCCCTCTTCCGCGAGGAAGTACGCGCACAAAAAGCCCGCAATTCCGCCGCCGATTACAACTACGTCCCTGTCGCCCGCCTCGATTGCGGGGTATTTCAATTCGTTTCCGCGCCAAACGCTTTTATTTTCCATAACAAAGTTATTGACTTAAAGCGGTAAAGCAATACGCCCCGCGCAAAATTTGCGCAGGGCGTTGGTTTGATTTTTATGATAACGAGATTTTATCTGAAACACTGCGGATAAATATTCCGCGACGCACTCCCTCGTCTATGCACGCAGACACGAACGAGGTAAGTTTGTCGCTTGCGCGCGCTTTAAGCTCTTTTAAGACGGCGGGAATAAGCTCGTCCGCGTACACGCTGACCTTGTTCAGTAAAATACTCTTGACGAGCGAAATCACGTCGAAGGGTGTAAAGTCGGTGTCCGCCGTGCGCTGGCTAGCCGCGCCCTCTTCCACGCGGTATCTGTCAAAACCCGAGTATTTGTCCGTCTTGAAGTAGTAAACGGTGCCCAGCATAGTACAGCTTTCAAACGCACACTTGTCTATTAGCGAGCGGAGCTTGCTTTCGAGCTTTACGCCGTACTTCGAAATGCCGTAAACCGCAAGAGTGCGCTTCATAAGGAACTGGGTTGAAATAGGTTCTTCAACCGCCACAACCGCCTTTAAAGTTTTGATAACTTCCGCATCGTTATCGCCGCTTAATATATAGTCGGGGGTCTGCGGTTTTGCCTCGGCTTTTGCAAAGCGGTAAGGCTTTTTGAAGTTCGAAGCGGGGCTGAGTCCGCCCGAAGTCAGTTTATCCAGATAATCCTTTATCTTCTTTATCTCGCGCTTGGGATTGTTGAAGAAGTTAAGAGAGTGCAATCTCACAACGTTCCAGTTTCCGCGCTTTAAAGTCTGTACCTGCATAACCGTTCTGTCCTTGACTGAAAATTCCTGTTTGCCGTCGCACAGCACTGCGAGAATGAAGTTGTGCTTGTTTTTGGGATCTACTACCGCAACGTCTATCTTGAAGTCCGAAACTCCCACATCGCAACGGCAGTCGTAGCCGTAAGCGGAAAGCTCTTCCGCAACGAATTTGCCTATGCTCTGTTTGTTGATTATAACTTCGTTACTCTTGACCGAAATGTTCGTTCTGCCCTTTTCGGCAAATTCCAAAAAGGCTTTCAAGCCCGCAACTCCGCGCGAGGTCGTGCGCGACATATCTATCATAGAGTAGCGCATAGACGAGAAAACAATCATCTCTTCCCTTGCACGGGATACGGCAACGTTGAGTCTGCGCCAGCCGCCGAGCTGGTTCAACGGTCCGAAGTTCAGCGAAATTCTGCCGTAGCGGTCGGGACCATAGCATACCGAAAAGAGTATAACGTCCCTCTCGTCGCCCTGCACGTTTTCAAGGTTCTTTACAAAGAGAGGTTCTTCCCTGTCATAAGCCGCGCTTTCAAGGCGGTTTGAAATTAACTTTTTATTCAACAGCCTTTCTATATACACCTGCTGGGGAGTACTGAAAGTCACTATTCCTATGCTTGAATTCCTAAGCCGTTCGTCTTTAAGCCGTCTTATAACTTCCGCAACGAGCGCCTCCGCTTCAAGGCGGTTGCACTTGGTCGCGCCGCGCTCGTAAGTGCCGTCCTCGATATAACGCATAGTGACCTTGCTTTCGAGCGTGTCGGGCGAGGGGAACGTACAGAGTCTGCTGGAATAGTAAGTGATATTAGAAAAGGCGATAAGACTCTCGTGCTTGGAGCGGTAGTGCCAGATAAGATGCTTTTCGGGAATACCCAACGCAAGACAGTCGTCCAAAACCGACTCTAAATCGTCCGTTTCGGGGTTGTCCTCGTCCTGTCCGCTCGACGTAAAGAAGGAAGTCGGGGGCATCTGCTTGGGGTCGCCCACTATCACCGCGCTCTTTGCGCGGGCGAGGGCGGGCACCGCCTCGCAGGTCGGCATCTGCGAAGCCTCGTCGAAAATTACAATATCAAACAAATCCGACCTCGGCGGCAGATACTGCGAAACAGTTATGGGACTCATCAAAAGGCAGGGCGCAACCACGCGCAAAAGCTCGGGAATTTCGGAAAACAGCGTGCGAAGATTTAGTCCGCGCATATTGCCCTTTATACTGCGCTGGAATGTCATAAGCTCCAACGCAAGCGGTCCCTCGGTCTCCTTTGCTGGAAGTCTGGATATTAAATCCGAGCGTAATTTTTCGCGCGTCAAAGATGCAAACTCTTCCAAAAGCTGTGAAAAATTCGCCGCGGTCGCGTCCAAAACGTTTGCCGAGAAGGATGAAAGAGTTTCGTCCGCGGGAATATTGGTCTGGATAAAATTGCGGTAAACGTTCTTTCTGAACGAGGATAAAATAAGCTTTCCGCTTATTCTTCCGCTTTCCATTGCGTCGGTGATAAAGGTCAGACCGCAGTCGTTCAGCTTTTTAGCCGTGGCTTTGTACATACACCACGCGGGCAACATATCTA
>JAIDFD010000111.1 GCA_029054485.1 Clostridia bacterium
GAATGGAAAATATTGCACAAAACTTTCACTTAATTTACTCGCGCGAGCCGTATTCGGAGTAAAAGCTTTCGGCGAAGTCGTTGAAGCTATCGGCAAAAATCGCTTCGCGCATATCGCGCATAAGTTTTTGCAGGAAAGTTATGTTGTGCAAACTCAAAAGCATTGCGGAAAGCATTTCGCCCACGTTGTTTAGATGCCTCAGATACGCTTTGCCGTAGTTTTTACAGCAGTAACAGTTGCAATTATCATCGAGAGGTGAAAAATCTTCGCGGAAAGCGCCGTTTCTGACGACCACTTTTCCGTGCGAGGTGAAAGCCGTTCCGTTGCGCGCAATGCGGGTTGCAAGAACGCAGTCAAACATATCCACGCCGCGGCGCACGCCCTCTATAAGACAGTCGGGACTGCCCACGCCCATAAGATATCTGGGCACGCCCTCGGGAAGCTCGGGGCGGAGCAGATCGAGCATTTCGTACATTAATTTTTTCGGCTCACCGACGGAAAGTCCGCCTATCGCGATACCGTCCACGGCGTGCGGTTTTGCACGCCTTAAACTTTCAAGCCGCAAATCACCGTAAAAGTTGCCCTGCACGATGGGGAAAAGCGCCTGATCATCGCGCGACTTGACGGCAACACAGCGTTCAAGCCAGCGGCTTGTGCGTTCCATAGCCTCTTCCGCTTGTTTGTGGTTGAAGCCGTAGGCACTGCACTGATCAAACTGCATAATCACGTCCGCGCCCAGATTTTCCTGTACGGACATTACTTTCTCGGGCGTGAACAGATGCTTTGCGCCGTCAACGTGCGAGTTGAAATACACTCCCTCATCGCGGATTTTATTCAGCTTTGTAAGCGAAAAAACCTGAAAGCCGCCGCTGTCGGTGAGAATGGGTCCGTCCCAGTTCATAAACTTGTGCAGACCGCCCGCCTTTTTGACAAGCTCGTCTCCGGGGCGCACGTACAGGTGATACGTATTGGAAAGTATCATACTTGCGCCCGTTTCCTTCAAGTCGCGGGGAAGTACGCCCTTTACGGTCGCCTGCGTGCCCACAGGCATATAGACGGGAGTTAAAACGTCGCCGTGAGGCGTATGGAACACGCCCGCGCGCGCGCCCGTGTATTTATCTATGTGTTGAAGTTCGTATGAAAAAAATTTACTCATAATTTAATTAATCAGATACGGAGTGATGAATGAGGATTGGAGAAGCAAGCAAGACAAGGAGAATTCGGCTTTGTCCGCAGGGAGTGTACACAGACGTACACGACCAAGGCAAAACGCAAGTTCGACACAGTAATGCGCCGCTTATACAATCATCATCGCATCGCCGAAGGAAAAGAAACGATATTTCTCGCTTACGGCGGTATTGTAAAGTTCCAAAATTTTTTCTCTGCCGCAAAGGGCTGAAACCAACATAATTAAAGTGCTTTCGGGCAAGTGGAAATTTGTGATAAGCCCGTCTACACACTTGAATTTATAGGGCGGGTAAATAAAAATTTCGGTGTTGCCGCTACACGGTTTTATCTGTCCGTTTTCATCGGCAACGCTTTCTATCGTGCGCACCGACGTCGTGCCAACGGCAATTACCCTTCTGCCCTCGCGCTTGGCGCGGCTGATTGTTTCCGCCGCCTCCTTGCCTACCTCAAAGTATTCCGAGTGCATTTTGTGGTCGGTGATTATATCTTCTTTTACGGGGCGGAAAGTGCCAAGTCCAACGTGAAGCAGAACTTCGGCAATCTCTACGCCCTTGTCCCTTACGCGCTGTAAGAGTTCGGGTGTGAAATGCAGACCCGCAGTAGGAGCCGCCGCCGAGCCGTCCCGCTTTGCGTATACCGTCTGATAGCGGTTTTTATCTTTGAGTTTACTTTTTATATACGGCGGCAGAGGCATTGAGCCGACCCTGTCTAAAATCTCTTCAAAAACTCCGTTATAGCTGAATTTAACTATGCGTTCGCCGCTGTCGGTAATGTCCTCGACCGTTAAAGACAGCTCGTCCGAAATTATAAGCTTTTTGCCGCGCGTGCATTTTCTGCCGGGTTTTACAAGGACTTCCCAACAGTCCTTTTCAAGCCTTTTTAAAAGCAGAACTTCAACCGCGCCGCCGTTTTCGGTACGGGCGTAAAGGCGTGCAGGCAACACTTTGGTGTTGTTTAAAACCAGCACGTCGCCTTTGTTTAAATAATCTATTATGTTGCCGAATGTCTTATGCTCTACCCTGCCATTGGACCTGTCATATACTAAAAGCCGCGATGAGTCGCGCGGTTCCGCGGGGCTTTGAGCAATCAGCTCTTCAGGCAAATTATAGTAAAAATCGCTTTTTTTATATTGCATATCAATCTTTTATATCTTTATCGAACAGGGAAATCTGTTCGCGCTGTTTTTCACTCATCTGATAGCCCAAATGCTCGTAACCGCCGCGAAGTATCATTCTGCCGCGCGGTGTGCGGGCTATAAAGCCGAGCTGTAAAAGATAAGGTTCGTATACGTCCTCAATGGTGCCCGCGTCCTCGTTAATGGTTGCGGCAAGCGTTTCAAGTCCAACGGGTTTTCCGTCGAATTTTTCTATCATTGCGCGCAAAAGGCTTCTGTCCACTTCATCGAGACCCAAGTCGTCTATTTCCATTTTGCCGAGTGCGAATTTTGCGTCCGCAACGCTGACCGAAGCGTTGCCCTTTATGGTTGAAAAATCTCGCACACGCTTTAAAAGCCTGTTTGCGATACGGGGCGTTCCGCGCGAACGGCGTGCAATTTCCGCCGCCGCATCGCTATCGATTGCGATACCGAGAGTGCGCGCACTGCGCAGGACAATTTCTTTCAGCTCATCGGGCGTGTACATTTCAAGACGGCAGATTATGCCGAACCTGTCGCGCAAGGGATTTGCAATCATACCCGCGCGGGTGGTTGCGCCGATAAGAGTAAATTTTTTCAGCGAAAACCTTATATTCCTCGCGCTGGGGCCCTTGCCGACTATAATATCAAGCGCGTAGTCCTCCATTGCGGAATACAAAATTTCTTCAACGCTATGGTTGAGACGGTGGATTTCATCAATAAACAAAACATCGCCGTCGTTCAGGTTGGTAAGTATTGCCGCAAGGTCGCCGCTTCGCTCTATTGCGGGCGCGGAAGTAAGTTTTAACTGTCCGCCCATCTCGCCTGAAATTATGTGCGCGAGCGTGGTTTTGCCGAGACCGGGCGCGCCGTACAAAAGGACGTGTTCCAACACCTCGCCGCGGGCTTTTGCCGCCGCCATATATACTTTTAAATTTTCCTTGACTTTGGTCTGACCCACATAGCCGTCAAGCGTTTTGGGGCGCAATACGTTTTCTTCCGCGTCGTACTCGCCCTTGGTGCTTTTTACAAGCCTGTCCTCACCTTCAAAGTCCTCTTCGTCATCGAAAAACATAGATTTTCCTTATAATAAAAATAATTAATGCCGCGCGCAAAAACCGCGCTTTTTGCAAGCGGACCCGATTTGCGCATACCTGCGCCTCAGCAAAGTGAATGTCCGCAATTATATAATACGTTTGCCCTTAGGATTGCGGACAGAGAGGCAGAGCCTCTTACCTCACGGAAATTTTGTAGCGCATAATAGCGGCAAAATTGCGTGAACCGTTTTACATTCCTTTAAGCGCGAGCATAATAATATCTTCAACAGTCGCAGCACCGTTCGCCCTCGCGCGGGCAATCGCCTTTTCGCTCTCGGAACGGCTGAAGCCCAGGGTCATCAACGCGACAACCGCGTCCTCGTCTCCCGAGGAAATTTCAGGCAAGAGGACACCGTTTTCCGAAGCGGCGGCATTAAGCGAAACCTTTTCGCGCAGTTCTAAAATTATGCGCTCGGCGGTCTTTTTGCCCAGTCCTTTTACTGCGGAAAGCCTCTTCACGTCGGACGTTGCTATCGCCGCGGCAAGCTCGCCGGACGACAGCCCCGAAAGCACCGCTATTCCCATTTTGGGACCTACGCCAGATACGGAAATAAGCTTCAAAAACATATTCTTTTCATCGGGGGAAGAAAAGCCGTAAAGGGCTGTTCCGTTTTCACTCACCTGTAAATAGGTATACAACTCGCCCTCGGTTTTGCCCGCAAGCGAGGAAAAAGCCGAACCGGAACAGTTCACTTCAAAGCCTATGCCCGAAGCTGTTTCGATTAAAGCGCACTCGGGCGTGAGCGATAAAATTTTACCTTTTAAAAAACCAATCATAGTCAAATCCTGTTTTATTTAATGCCGAAAAGCTTACCAAAGCGCGAAGTGTGCGCATGGCACAAAGCTATCGCGAGCGCGTCTGCCGCGTCATCGGGGCGGGGGATTTTCTGCAAATTCAAAAGCGATGTCACAACGTGCTGCATCTGGATTTTATCCGCTTTGCCGTAGCCCGTCAAAGACTGCTTTATCTGGTTGGGCGTGTACTCGTACAATCTGCCGCAGTACTTTATGCAGGTTAAAAGCATAACCCCCCTCGCGTGCGCAACGGGTATGCCCGTGGTTATATTCTTTGAAAAGAACAGCTCTTCCACGGCGATTTCTTCGGGCTTGTACTTGGTTAGTATTTTGTTTATCCCCTCTTCCAGCATAGCAAGACGGACGGGCAGACTTTCGTCCTTGGGCGTAAGCACCACGCCGTAATCCACCGCAACAGTGCTGTCGTTTTTAAGTTTTTCAACAACGCCGTAGCCCATTGTCGCAAGACCGGGGTCAAGCCCGAGAATTATCATCTGACGTTACCTTTTGTTTGTTTATTGTTATTGTAAGATAATTTAACCGATAAGTCAAATTATTCAGCAGTCGGATTTTCCCAGCAAATAATCGCACGAGCATTTGAGCGCAACGGAAAGTTTTAAAATTGCGGAAGCGGTCGGCTCGCACTCGCCCCGCTCCCACCTTACTATCATTGACTGACTGCACCCCACCTGTTTTGCCAAATCGCTTTGGGTGAGTCCGAATTCGCATCTCAACTCTTTAATTCTGCTTGAAATTATCATAACAAAAATTTTAACAAAATATGAGTAAACTCATTGACAATATGAGTATTCTCATATATAATAAAATTAATCTCTCGGTTATACCACCACATATCGAGGGCGGCACGCCATAC
>JAIDFD010000112.1 GCA_029054485.1 Clostridia bacterium
TAGTTTATTATATTTACTTTTCGTATAAATTGGTGTAAACTAATAAAAGAGAATTTGTTTTTTTAACTCCTTTGAGGGGGATTTAACACATAAGAGGTGCATAATGGCTATAAGAGGAAACAATAATTCGACCGGGGACGAGAGCAATATCCCCAAGAAAGCGGACGTCATTTTAAGGGCGAACCAAGCGATTGCGAACAAGCAGGACGAGTTAATCAAGCAGAACAAGATTAACAACACCCGCGTTGAAGCTCTGCTGGAAAATTTTTCCAAGAGTTTACAGGAGACGGCTAACGCCACAAAACAGACCGGTGAACTTTTCAAACAGCTTCAAAGCGAAAACCAGACTTTACGTCAGGAGCTTCTGTACATCGCAAAGCAGAACGAAAATATTTACGCCGGTCTTGCGGACAGGATTGCCGAGCTTTTTGAAGAAGCTAAAAAGCGCGAAACAGCTTACACAACCCTTGCCGACAGAGTCAACGACGTATGCGAGCAGATAAGGCAGAGCAAGGACGAAAATTACGCGCTCACCGAAAGGCTTACCGTTCTCACCGAGGAAACCCAACGCGGCGAAAGCGATTACAGCGAGCTTTTATTGAAGCTTTCCGAAATTTCGGACCGTCTCAAAAACACCGAGGACTGCTACGGCGAGATTGCCGAGAAAATAGAGCATATCCATATCACGGCGGAAGAGGGCGTTGAAACGGTGCAGATAGACGAGCCTTTCTACGCGAACCTCGCAGACAGGATTTCAGAGCTTGCCGACCAGTCGAAGCGCAGTGAAGCCGCTTATCAGGACCTTGCATACAAAATGGAAGACGTATGCGACAGCGCAAAGCGCAGTGAAAGCGTTTACAGCGAACTGTCAACAAAAATCGTAGACCTTTCCGAGCAGTCCAGAAGAAACGAAACGGCTTACGCCACTTTGACAGACAAGCTTGAAGCGGTTTCGGTCAGAGTACAGCTTTACGGTGAAGAGAGCGCGAGGGCGGCGGCAGCTGCGGCCCAGTCGGCGAACACCGTTCCCGTTGTGCCCCATCCGATGCCCTATCAGACCTTCGTCAAAGAGGACGTAGACTACGACAAACTCGCGGAAAAGGTTGCCGAACGCGTTTCTGCGCGCGAGGTTATTTCACCTGATTATATCGCTTCAAAGGTTGCGGAACAGATTATCGTTCCTGCGCCCGAAGCGGATTCGACCAACGTCAATATCAAGCTTGACGAGGGCAATATCGCAAGACAGGTTGCGGACTATCTCAACCTCAACGGATTGAACACCAACGTGACAGTCGACGAGGAAAAAATCGCCCGCCACGTTGCCGAACTTATAAACGTAAACGGCGTAAAGGTTGTTTCGGAGACCTACTCACAGCCCTTCGCCCAGCCCGCTGCACAGCCTTACCAGCCTGTAATCGATGAAGAAGAGCTTGCGGACAGAATCGCTTTGAAGGTCGGAAGCCTGAAAGCGGAGGACTTCGAAATTCTCGTAGACGACGACGGCTGTTCGTCCATTTCGAAATCCATTGCCGACAAACTCGACTATGCGGCTATTTCAGAGGCGGTTGCCGACAAGCTCCGCTATGCGCTTGACCTTGCTCAGGCGGAAGAGCCCGATTACGAAGAAATGGCGGCGCGCATCAGCGAAAGAATTACGGTTGCGGGCATAAACGAAGACGCGATTGCAGACAAAGCCGCGGCAGTGCTTTCAAACTATCTGCCCGACTTCGATATGGACGAAATTTCCGCAAAGGTTACGGACGCGGTTATAGACGTTCTCAACGCGCAGTTTGCTAACCAGCCTATCGGCAACGTAGATATAGATAACGAAAAACTCAGCAACGAAATTTCCGAAAGACTTATCGAGTCGCAGGCGGACCACGACTACGACATAGTAATCGATGAGGACGGAATTTCGCGTATGACGGTGCTTGTTGCGGAAGAGATTGAAAAGGGCACCGACTCGCGCTTCACAGCTATAGAAGACGCCGTTGCGGAAATCAAAGAAATTCTTGCAACCGGCGGGGCGCAAAACGTTACCGTTGACACCGCAGCTACAGACGAGAGACTGAATACCATTGAAGACGCCGTTGCGGAAATCAAGGGTATGCTCGAAGAGGGCGTAAAAGCCAACTCGGACGAAGTTATAGAAGAACGCTTCAATAAAGTTGAAGAAGCAATCGCGGAAGTTAAAGAAATGCTTTCAAGCGGCGCGGTTGAAAACGTTGAAGTAGTAGACAACACCGCTTCTGACGAGCGTTTCGCGACAATCGAAGAGGCTATCGCTGAAATCAAGGGTATGCTTGAAGAGGGCGTAAAAGCCAACTCGGACGAAGTTATAGAAGAACGCTTCAATAAGGTTGAAGAAGCTATTGCTGAAATCAAAGGTATGCTCGAAGAGGGCGTAAACGCGAACACCGATGAAGTAACAGACGAACGTTTCAGTAAATTGGAAGAAGCAATCGCGGAAGTCAAAGAGTTGCTTGAAAGCGGCGCGTCCGAAAATGCGGAAATCGTTGATAACACCGCAAACGAAGAGCGTCTGAGTGCAATCGAGCAGGCAATCGCTGAAGTTAAGGAAATGCTTGCAAGCGGTGCGGTCGGCGGCGTTGATACCATAGTTGAAGAACACTTCAACGATGAACGTCTGAACGCGATAGAGGACACCATTGCTGAAATTAAAGAAATGGTTTCTAACGGCGGAGCCGAAAACGTAGTTGTGGACGGCGCGGCAACAGACGAGCGTTTCAGTACCATAGAGGAAGCTGTCGCACAAATCAAAGAAATGCTTGAAGAGGGCGTGAACACTAACGCCGGCGAGGTAGTCGAAGAACGTTTCAACAAAGTTGAAGAAGCGATAGCCGAAGTTAAAGAAATGCTAGCGGGCGTAAAAGCCGGCGGCGTTGACACCATAGTTGAAGAACACTTCAACGATGAACGTCTTAACGCGATAGAGGATACCATTGCGGAAGTAAAGGATATGCTCGCAAACGGCGCGGCGGACGGACTTGAAGTTGTAGACAACACCGCAAACAACGAGCGTTTCAACAGTATCGAGGACGCGATTGCGGAAATCAAAGAGATGCTTGCAAACAGTGTATCGGACAGCGCGGACGATGATGATAACGCTGTGACCGAAGCGCGTTTCAACAGCATCGAGGACGCGATTGCGGAAGTGAAAGAAATGCTTGCAAGCGGCACGGTTGAAAACGTAGAAGTCGTTGACAACGAAGCTAACGATGAGCGTTTCAATACCCTTGAAAGCGCGATTGCAGAAGTAAAAGAGATGCTCGCAAACGGCGGAGATACGTCGGAGTACGCTTCGGAAGAGCGTTTAAGCACCATAGAACAAGCGATTGCCGACATCAAGGGCATGCTTGAAAGCGGCGCGGTCGGCGGCGTGGATACCATTGTCGAAGAACATTACAACGATGAACGTCTCAACTCGATTGAGGACACTATGGCGGAAATCAAAGCCATGCTCGAAAGCGGCGTAAACGCAACCAACGACATAGCCACCAACGAGAGATTTACCGCAATCGAGGATTCGGTTGCGCGTATAACCGAAATGCTTGAAAACGCAGTTGCCGATGATGATGAGGCAAAAATCACCGAAGAGCGTTTCAACGCGGTTGAGCTGAGAATTGCCGAAATCAAGAAAATGCTTGAAAGCGGCTTGATCGTGGACGAGGACGAGGACGGCGTCGATGACCGCTTCAACAAGATAGAACTCAAAATTGCCGAAGTCAAAGAGATACTCGCAAGCGGCGCGCTTATGGCAACTCCCGCAAGCGAAGCGGCGGCGACTTCCGCCGTTGAAAAGCAGGAAGAAGAGCCCCTCTTGAAGGTAAGCGAAATTATTTCGCAGCCCGCACCCATTATCATTCAGATGCCCGCGGCGCCTGCTCCCGCTCCCGTTGAGGAAGAAGAGGAGGAAGACGACGAGGATTACGGCGACGATGATGATAAGCTGGAAAAGGACGACGATGACAGCGGCGACGGCGAAGATTTGTACTTCGGTGAAGAGGGCGTAGACTTCTCTAATATGATGAAGTTCAACCGCTCGTTTATCGCAAGAATTATTCAGGGTACCGACCAGCAAAAGAATTTCTACGGCGCGGTAAAACAAGCCCTTCTTTCCTACAAGAAAGTCAACTCAAACATCGCCTGGGGCGCTGAGCGTTTCAACAAGGGAAGAGAGACGATTGCCCGCTTCAAGATACGCGGAAAGACGCTTTGCCTGTACCTTGCACTCGACCCCAACGAATACAAAGTTTCGGTTTACCACCACTTGGACGCTTCCGAAAACAAGTCGATGAACGGCACGCCTATGATGGTAAAGATTAAGAGTCCTTTGGGCGTTAAAAAGGCTATAAGGCTGATTGACGAAATGCTCGAAGCCCGCGGCGGTATTAAGCGTGAACTTTTAGAGCGTGACTACGCGGCTATGTATCCTTACGAAACGATTGAAGAACTTATCGAAGAAGGTCTTGTCAAAGACGTAAGAAAGAAAAACAAAGGATAAAATTAACTTAGGGGGTTGATAAATAATCAACCCCCGTTTAATGTAACAATAATATAACGGAGATTTAAATTGAACGAACAAACTCAGACACAGACACAAAAAAAGCGTCCGTTTTTCAAAGACAGGCGCAACACAAATAAGACCGTCAAGCAGGACAAGCC
>JAIDFD010000113.1 GCA_029054485.1 Clostridia bacterium
ATCATACAAATTTTTCTTAATCTATATCAAAAGCCGCAAGATTTATTTGTCATGCGGCTTTTTGAATTAAATTAGATGGTGTTTTTTTATGAATTCAAAAAATTAATCAAACCCGAAAAAACGTTTTTAACAATTTAATTTTTTCATCATTCCTATTTTTGAACTCTTGATATCCCCAGTCGTTTAACTTCATTAAATCCTGAATGTCTTGCACATTATTTTCTTTTTGATAGCTTTCTTGTTTTTTTCGGAAGAAGAAATTTCTTGCCTGAATGTTTTTCTTTTTTTCAAGCGGAACAAGGTTTCCTATATTCCATAAAGAATTATTATATTCTTCTTCTGTCCAGTTATCATAATTATTGAAGCCATGTTTGGGTAAAATATGTTCTATGTCGTATGCATCTTTCCCAAAAATATTTTTATAGAGAGCGGGGTCTTGATTAGGATTCAAATAAGATGCTAAATATACTATTCCTGTCCAATATTTTTTGAAATCTGAGCTTTCAAGACAAGTTAGAAGAACACTTTTTTCAGTTGTCGTAAGGGCCGCGTCAAAAATTCTATTGAAGTCGGTGTTACCATTCATTATTTCAACGCAACCTTTAAAACTTGTAAATTTAACCTTATCCGCAGAATTGTAGATGATTCCTTTGCTGAATGTAAATATCAATAAAGCCTCTAATAAAGACTCAAATTCTTTGCAGTTAGGTATACTATATGATTCATTATCAACATCATTTTGTGCATATTTAAACAAATAGCAATAAACTGGAAATGCCCAAAAGAAGTTAGGGGAGGTTTTTAAAATATTGAACAATATAATCGACTTATCCGAAAATTCCGGCGTCAAAATATTTTGAATTTTTAAAATATCATCAACCGTGTCCTTGGGATTGTTAAAGGTCTTTCGTTGATCAAAAAACTTACGCAGTTTTAATTCGGTTGACCACCCTGTTTTCTCTTCACGAGCACGGATAATATTCATATAGATTCGGAACAGCAATAGCGGGTCGGTTAATGAATCCCAAGTATCCTTAAATTTTTTACGCTCAACTTCGGTGCGATATGCTTTGTATAATTGTGATTTAAAGATATCACTATCCGAAAGAGCCATACCACGATTATTTACCGTATTAAAAATTATTAGCGCCTGATCTTCATCTTCACAAATTAGTGGCAATAGCTCCACATTATCCAATACAAAGAGTATAAAGCTGTTGATTTCTTCGGGCGTTTTACCGCTGCGCCATTCTTTAAACTTATCTGAAAATGCATTATAATTGCTTTCAAATGTATTTAGCTTTTTTACATTTCTAGAACCATTCTCTAACACATTTTTTAAATCGTTTTGGTCATTAGCAGTTACGAGTGATTCTATTCTCAGTTCGTTTGTCCTATTACCGGTCAGCACATCTGACACATAAATAAAATTTGGCAAGACAGTAACTGTAGAAGCTTGTTCATATAATGCTTTTAATAAAAGAATGCAAGTGGTCAATCTCTGCTGTCCATCTATAATATAGCGCTTCTTATTGCCATTGGGAATATATACAACAATCGTTCCGCAAAAATAATGTTCAGCGGGGTTAGCCGCAAATGCTTCCGTTATATCATCCCACAATTGCACACATTCATCATTACCCCAAGAATAAGGTCTTTGATAATCCGGAATAATGTATTGAAATCCAAATGTTTGTCTTATTGTTTCAGGTGTAGCTGTTAATGTTTTCATTTGATTTTGCTCCTATAAAATCTTTCTCCTATTTAATATGAAATAATTATAACACAATCCGCATAAAAAAGCAATCCTTGTAGCAATGCATATAAAAAATAAAAAGGCATATTATGCCTTTTTACTGGTGCACCCGGCGAGGCTCGAACTCACAACATCGGCGTCGGAGGCCGAAGTTTTATCCAGTTAGACTACGAGTGCAGATTATTTTCGCGGATAGCTTGCAAGCTATGCGCTTGAGTGCAAATTTTATACCATTTGGCGCGGTTAAAACTTAAAAGCGTTTGCCTCTTCGTCATAGGCGTAACCTATGCGCGCAAGCCGTTCTTCTATACTCTCACGCGAAACTCCCTCTTCTTCGCAAAGCCCGTTGAGCGAGCCGTATATATCGCGCAACTTCGTATTCACGAGCGAGAGCAAAATAAAATCGTCCTGCGGCAAATCCATACCCGTATTATACCACAAATCAAATTAATTGCAAATATTACTGCGCCGTGATATAATATTTTTAAAAGCAAAAAAATTTAAGGAAACAAAAAAATGTCGAAAACGGTTGTCGTAGGAATGAGCGGCGGAGTGGACTCGTCCGTTGCCGCGCTCCTTTTAAAGCGGCAGGGCTACAACGTAATCGGGCTGTATATGCTCAACTGGGAAGAGGAAAACGAGCGGGGCGCGTGTTCCGCCGAAAACGACTTTTCAGACGTGCAGAGGGTTTGCTCGGCGCTGGATATTCCCTATTACAGCGTGAACTTTGCAAGACAGTACGAAGAGCGCGTTTTTTCGTATTTTCTTGCGGAATATAAGGCGGGCAGAACGCCCAACCCCGACGTTTTGTGCAACCGCGAAATTAAGTTCGGTCCGTTTTTGGACTACGCATTGAGTATGGGCGCGGACTTCGTTGCAACGGGGCATTATTGCAAGATAGAACACGCAAACGGCAGGCACCGACTTTTAAAGCCCGCGGACGCGGGCAAGGACCAGACATATTTTTTAAATCAGGTTCAGGAAAGCCGTCTTGAAAAAGTGCTGTTCCCCCTCGCCGATTTGCCCAAAACCGAAGTAAGAAGACTCGCCGAAGAAACCAGTCTTTCAACCGCAACAAAGAAGGATTCCACGGGGATATGCTTTATCGGCGAAAGAAATTTCAGAAAATTTCTGCAAAACTATCTGCCCGCGCAGAGCGGAAAAATTCTCACCCTGGACTGCGAGGAAGTCGGGCGGCACATCGGGCTTATGTACTACACCATAGGTCAGCGCAAGGGGCTTGACCTAGGCGGAAGAGCGGGCGAAGAAGGCAGATGGTTCGTTGTGAAAAAGGATTTGAAAAACAATGTCCTCTACGTTTCCCACGGAGACGAAAGCCCGCTTTACTCAAAAGCGTGCAGGGTATCGGGTTTGAACTGGATAGGCTTTGACCCCGCCATATCCTTTGACTGCGCGGCAAAATTCCGCTACCGCCAAGCCGAGCAAAAAGTTAATGTAACCTTGAAAAATGATTGCGCGTTAGTGCAATTCGATACCCCCCAACGCGCCGTGACCGAGGGGCAGTATGCGGTGTTCTATGACGAAACCGCCTGCCTCGGCGGAGGGGTTATAGAGGAAGTTTATTATTGATTTATGGGAATGATTTATCTTAAAGTACTGATTATTATGTTGGTGCTCGCCGCGTTCGCCCTGCCGGGGTTCGCACTGAAAAAACTGAAAATGATTGGCGAAGGCGGCACATATACCCTGTCCAACGTTTTGCTTTACGTCTGTCAGCCCGCACTGGTAATCAAGTCCTTTTGCGTTTTTTCGGAAACTGATTTTGAAACGGTGACTGCGATAAACCGCCTTGTTCTTTTAAAAAACTTCGGCATATCCTTTGGTTTTGCGGTTGTATCGCTCCTTCTTATGCTCGCCGTATCCAAGTTGGTTTTCATAAAAGCCAAGGATAAGAGCGCGGCGAGGATATACTCGTACATAGCCGTTTTTTCAAACTGCGGATTTTTGGGCGTACCCTTTGTGGACGCGTTTACGGACGGCAACCCGCTCGCGATTATGTACGTTATGGTGTTCAACGTTGCGTTCATAATTCTGTGCTGGACGGTGGGCGTGGTTTTGATCACGGGCGATATAAAACAGATGCGCCCTAAAAAAATTCTACTCAATCCCGCGATACTTGCAAGCGTGGTTGCGGCGGTGCTGTTCTTCGTACCCGAAATTAACTTTTTTATGATAGACCAAGTAAAAGGGCTGGGGATATTCCCCGAATACCTCGGCTACTGCACCGCGCCGCTATCGATGATAATAGTCGGAATAAGGCTCGCCGAAACGCCCGCAAAAAGTCTGTTTTGCAGAAAAGGCGTGTACATATCGGGCGGGTTGCGGCTTATCGTTGCGCCCTTTTTAACTTTGCTTATAGTTCTGCCCTTTGCGGGATTTTTCGGCAAGGGCGCGGAGTTCGGGTTTGAGGAATACGTTTACATCGCGCCCGTAATCGCTATGGCGATGTCGCCCGCCGCCTCGGTCGTGGCTATGGCGGAAACATTCAACGGCGATAAGGACACGGCGACCGCCGCGTTTGTAACCAACACGATTTTGAGCGTTGTTACAATTCCCTGCGTGATAACCGCGGTCGTAGCAATTTTCGGCATTACCGTTTAGGCAAAACATATTGTCGGGTTTATACTGAATATTGATAAAAAATACCGCGCGGCGTATGCCGCGCGGTAAAAAGTTGTTGATTTTAAGTTTAGATTATTCAGCCTTTGCAACAGTCAGTGCAAGCTCTGTTAATCTAGCAGTTTTTGATACGCCTCTTGACAGTTCAAGAGTAATAGTACCCGATTTGCTGACGGTGAACGTTACCGTACCGGTAGTAATTTTGTTTTCTTCCGTGTCGGAACCGCCAACGGTAACCTCGTTACCCGTGGGGTTGTCACTGCCCGCAGTTATAACGTTTTCACTATCTACCGCATTAGCGGTAACGATTATGCTCGAAGCGTTCCAGCTTAACGTAGCGCCGGCTTCATTTTTATTGTTTGAACCGGACTGACCGGTGATTTTCAGAGTTACCGTGCTTCCCGCCTCAACGTACAAAGTTAACTTTACCGTATTGGTGCCGTCGAATTTGATATAACCGGCTTCATACTTTGAAGAATCGCTTACAAACAATTTATTTCCATCGGCAGTAGCGTCCTCGCTTGCGGTGCAAACCAACGCCTTGCTACTGTCAATCGTGTAAACGTAGTTCCCTTCAACATAGGTTGTGGGAGCATAATATACCGCGTAGAGGTCAACGTCTTCGGTAACGGCTTCAAAACCGTACTCGTTGCCGTCCTCAATAGCCGTATACCAGCCGTCAAACTGCTTGCCCGCTTCAAATATAACAACGTTAGGTGCTTCGGGTTTTTTACCACTTTCTACGTTCTGGGTTGCAAGAAGAGTTTCTCCGTCATAATAGTTAACCGAAACGGAATTTTCTGCAACTTCTTCTGCCTTTGCACCGTAAAGCCAAAGTACGCCCGTGTTGCCTGATTCATTGTTTACGCCGAGAGTCAAGGTTTCGCCTTTTGCAACTACAAGCGAAATGGTTACATAATTTGCTCTGGCAATGGAGGTCTTATACAGCGCAATGTTGCCGTTGTTGCCGTTGAGACCGTAGTAAATCTGTGCACCGCCTCTGTCCGAGTTATGGGAAGCGTTTACAAAGTTAAGATAAAGCGATATAACGCAGGTTTCCTTTGCGGTTACCGTATAAACAGACTTAACTTGCTTTGTTGCGCCGTCTGCATCTTCTTTTGCAATATCGTCAATAAGTCTTACAGCCTGATCGATTTTATTGCCGTTGATAGTGTAGGCGAATTGATGGTAAGGCGCTTTGTCTTTTGTACCAATATCATATTTTGCCGAAAGCGCTGTTTTGATTTCAAAATAGTCGGTGTCTGCAATCGTTGAATTTGCCTCAAACGTTTCTGACGAAGCCGCGCCCTCGCCGACCGATTCGGGATACCAGCTGTTGGTCTTTTCTTCCTCAATCACTTCGTTCCAGTGAGCGGTAAGGGTCATATCCGAAGTAATTGTAGTAACGCCCCGAATTATTAACGTTGAGCCGTTGTACCAGCCCGCAAACGTATGACCATCTTTGGCGGGTTCTTCGAAATCCGCGGGAAGGGTGCCGTCTTTTTCAACTTTTACGGTATAGCCATCATCTTTGCCCCACGAACCGCCGTCAAGATTAAACGATATAGTGTATTCATCCGTGGTTACAATAGGGGGATTGGGGTCATCGTCACCGTCGTCGCCACTCTTGTCACATGCCGTTGCGCCTACCATGGCGGTTGCGGTCAACGCGCAAAGACCAGCGATAAGCAGTTTTTTCAAAAATTTGTTTTTACTCATCATTTTCCTCCTTATTTTGAGTACATTGAATTTAATACACCCGTACGTGATATAGGCTTCCTTGTTTCATACTGTAGTCAGGCGGACTTTGAGCATAACCGATAAGTATTTTAGTTAGTCAGAAAAAAATAGGGGACGGTTATAAGATCAAATTTTAAGCTGCCGCACAGCAGAACCAAGGAAGGCTGTATCACGCCCATAGCGTATTTGCGTAAATAAGTATAACGTATTTACGTTATATTGTCAACCACTTTTTTACGTTTTTATGTTATAAATGTAACGTAAAAATGGAATATCATTGAGATATGGACGTTATTGAAAGAATCGAGAAGCTACGGACTGAAAGGCAATGGACAAAATACAGGCTGGCGGAAGAGGCGATGCTGACGTACTCGACGCTGTCCGCGGTGTATTCGAGGGGGACGCCGCCCAAGCTTGAAATTTTGGAAATGATTTGCAAAGCGTTTGGGATAACCCTTGCGCAATTTTTTGCGGAGGAGAAAAGCGAGCGCATTTTGAGCAAGGACGAAGAAAAGCTTTTAGAGCTTTTTCACTCTTTATCAAAAAACAAAAAGCAAGCCGTCCTCGACTTGCTTGAAAAAGACTGAAATCATAAATATAAGGTACAATTTTAAAGCCGCCCGCGCGACAGTGTCGCGC
>JAIDFD010000114.1 GCA_029054485.1 Clostridia bacterium
GTATATCCGTAAGCACCGCAAAGGCGAGAATCAGCACAAAGCCCACGGCGTGGATTACCGCCTCTATCTTCCTCGGCACGGGTTTTCGGAAGATGATTTCTATAAGGCAGAAAACCACCTTGCTTCCGTCCAGCGCGGGTATCGGCAGAAGATTGAAAACGGCAAGGTTTACGCCGATATACGCGGCGATTTCAAAGAAGTTCTGCACGCTCTGCGAGGCTATCTGCGAAGTGAGTTTTATCGTGGTAACCGGCCCGCCCATAGCGGAAAGACCGAGATGTCCGGTCAATAACTCGCCCAAAACCTTGAAGATAGTACCCGCTATTCTAAACGAATAGACAAACGAACGCCCTATCGTTTCAAAAAATCCGAAGTGTTGGGACGCAACCGAAATGTCCCAGTAGTTAATTCCGTCCCGCTCGAAAGTGCCTATTCCGAGCGCGGTCCACAGCTTGCCCGTTTCCTCGCTGTTTTTAAAGTCGCAGTCGCCGCGGAGCATAACTTCTATCTTTTGCTTGTTGCCGTCGCGGAAAACGGTCATGACGACTATCTCGCCCTCGGCTTTGCCGCTCAGCGCAGTCATCAAATCGGACGTAAGATAAATCCCCTTGCCGTCCACGGCGGAAATAATATCTCCTTCCTTTAAGCTGTACTCGATGTAGCTTTCCTGCGGCGCGGGGACGATTGAACCCACCTTGAAGAGCATCTGCCCGAACGCGAACATTGAAATTATTATCAGCAGTAAAGCTAAGATATAGTTCATCAACGGTCCGGAAATTAAAACTATTATCCTCTTCCACGGAGCTTTGTTGTTGAAGCTGTCGGGGTTGAGCCCCTCGGCGTCCTCACCGTCGAACGCGCAAAAACCGCCGAGCGGGAATAGCCTTATCGAAAAGGCTTCGCCCGTTTTTTTGGAAACGCGCTTAAACAGCTTAGGACCGAAACCTATTGCAAACTCGTTTATTTTGAATTTTAGAATTTTTCCGGCGGCGTAATGACCAAACTCATGGACGGTAATCATAACAAGCAATATCGCTATTGCAAGTATGACCGCCAAAACCGTATTCATTACCGATGACACCGAAAGAAAATTCATTATAACCCGTCTATTATTTTTTTAGCAAGCGTCCGCGCTATCACGTCGGCTTCTTCAAGCTGTGTAAAGCTATGTACGCCCGCCTGCCTCGTTTTACTGACGACCCCTTCGGTCACGCGGAAAATATCCGTGAAGGAAATTCTCCCCTCCAAAAACGCGGCTACCGCGACTTCGTCCGCGGCATTGAGCGCGCAGGGCAGAATACCGCCCGCTTCTCCGCACTCTACCGCGAGCGCGAAGCAGGGATAATTTTCCTTTACAAGGGGCTTGAAGTCAAGCGAAAAAGGCTTTGTATAGTCAAGCGGCGGCACCGCAAGGTCAAGCCGTATGGGATAGCTTAACGCAAGCTGAATGGGCACCTGCATAGTGGGAAAGCTGAGCTGAGCCAAGGTCGAGCCGTCTGTGAACTCCACAAGCGAATGAACAACGCTCTGCGGCTGAATGACCGCGTCTATATTTTCGTAGGGCACGCCGAAGAGTCCGTGAGCCTCGATAATCTCAAAGCCCTTGTTCATAAGCGTTGCGCTGTCCACCGTGATTTTCTTGCCCATATTCCAGGTGGGGTGTTTGAGCGCTTCCCCGGGGGTGACTTTGTCAAGCACCTCGCGGGTGCAGTCCCTGAAGGGACCGCCGCTCGCGGTTATTATAAGCCGTCTCACAGGTTTTTGGCTGAAATCCAAACACTGCCATATAGCCGAGTGTTCGCTGTCTACGGGGATAATCTGCACTCCCCTCTTTTTTGCAAGGGGTAAAAGCAGGTCGCCGCCGCAGACGATACTCTCTTTGTTTGCGAGCGCAAGGGTTTTGCGCGCCTTTACGGCGGTGAGCGAATACTCCAACCCGGCAAAGCCGCTTGCCGCGTTGAAAACTATGTCCGCGTCCGCGCAAGCCGCAACTTCCAAAGCCTTGTATCTGTCGGTATAGAACGCCGCCGCTAATTTGGGTCTGAATTCGGCAATCTGACTTTCGAAAATCAGACTCTCCGAGCGCGTTGCCAATGCAACGATTTCAAACTCCTCGGGGTGGCGTCTTACGATTTCAAGAACCTGCAAGCCTATGCTGCCGCAACTTCCTATCAAAGCAACTTTTTTCATATATTATTATACCCTAAATTTTTTAATTAATGACAAAAAACCTTAGGCGAACCATTCGGTCCGCCTATCGACTTTAATTTTTTTTAAATTATTACTACCAAAAAGGCGACAAGTACTATTACGCCGCAAAACAGCATACTGTCAAACCTGTCCAAAACTCCGCCGTGACCGGGCAAAAGCTTGCCCATATCCTTGACGTTGCACTCGCGCTTTATCGCGCTCTCGAAGAGGTCGCCTATCTGGGCGAAAACCGAAATAACCAGTCCCGCCAGCATAAACACGACTATCGCGGGGATTCCCGTTGAAAACTCTATCGCCGTGCCTATAACGTCGGAATTTATTACGCCGTTCAAAGCGTTAAGCCCCACGCTTAAACCGTAAGCCGCAATGCCGCCGAGCATACCGCCGATAATTCCGCCCAGTCCGCCGATAAGCGTCTTATGCGGGCTGACCTTGGGGGCGAGCTTGCGGGGAACGAATTTTCCGAACAGCGAGCCGAAAATGAACGCGCCGCTGTCGGTGAACATAACGGTTAAAAACAGTAAAATTACCGCCGCGGTAGAGTTGTTTTCAACGTGGTTGACCGCCGAAAGAATACAGCTCAGAACTCCGCAATAAATCATAGTAAAAATGCAGGTTGCAGTGCCCTTTACCGTACAGACTCCGTAATTGAATACGTTGAACGCGGCAAGCGCCAGAACATACACGCCGAAGCATACCGCAAGCGCGATAAATCCGCCGCCCGTTGTCAACTGCGTTACGGTGTACAGCGGAACCGCCACAGCGCAGAATGCAACGGTCAGAATTTTTTGGGAATAGCTTACGCCCTTGACGGCGCGCAGAAGCTCTAAGCTTCCCAACACCGAAATGGCGCAGAACAGCGCGTCGAAGCCAAGACCGCCCCAAACCGGAACAAGCCACTTCAAAACGCACAGCACTATCCAAACTAAAACGTATACAACGCCGGTAATAACTCTCTTGCGCATAAATCTCCTTTTAATTACGCCCTGCCGAACCGCCGCTCTCTTGCGGCAAAGTCGGTCAGAGCCTTATCAAATTCCGCGTCCGAAAAATCGGGGAATAGAACGTCCGAAAAATACAGCTCGGCGTAAGCCGACTGATATGTCAGAAAGTTTGAAAGCCTCATCTCGCCGCCCGTTCTTATAATCAGGTCAGGGTCGGGAACGCCGCCCGTATACAGCAGAGCTTCAAACGAATTTTCATCAACGCTTCCGCCCCTTAAAAGGGCTTTGTTTACCGCGTTGATAATTTCCCTTCTTCCGCCGTAATTTATTGCAAACACAAGCGTAAATTCGGCTTTTTCGGGCGAGGCTTTTTCCGCGTCCTCCAAAATTTTTATTACGTCTTTGGGCAGGACGGAAATATCGCCTATTATTTTTATCCCCGAACCGCAGTCAAACAGTTTTTTTACGTTTACGGTAAAATACTTTCGTATCAGCCCGAAAAGCCCCTCTATTTCATCTTCAGGGCGGCGGGCAAGATTTTCGGTGGACATAACGTAAACGGTCAGGTATTTTATCCCCGACTTTTTTGCGTGTTCCGCAAGTCCTATCATTCTGTCCATTCCGTACTTATGACCGAGTTTCCTCGGCATAAGCCGCTTTTTAGCCCATCTGCCGTTGCCGTCCATAATGACGCCGACGTGTAAGGGCAATTTGCCTTTATCCATAATCCCGTTATACGGTCATTATCTCCTTTTCCTTTACGGCTACCGCCGCATCGATTTGCGCTATCGCGTCGGATACCGCCTTTTCAACCTCTTTTTCAACGGCGGCGGTTTCGTCCTCGGACAAAACCTTGTCGTTTTTCAGTTTCTTCAAGCCGTCCATAGCATCGCGGCGGCAGTTGCGCGCCGCTACCTTCGAGTCCTCGCCGGTCTTTTTAATCTGTTTGGTAAGCTCGCGCCTTCTCTCTTCGGTGAGGTCGGGGAACACGAGGCGGATAACCTTGCCGTCGTTGGTCGGGGTTATGCCTATGTTCGAAAGCTGGATAGCCTTTTCAATTCCCTTTAAAATGGAAGCGTCCCACGGCGAAATTACGAGGCATCTGCCCTCCTGCACGGAAATTGCCGCAGTCTGGGATACGGGGGTCATAGCGCCGTAATAGTCCACCATAACTTTATCGAGTATGTGGGGGTTAGCCCTGCCCGCGCGCACCGAGGAAAATTCTTCCTTTAATACGCTTACGGTTTTAGTAAGTTTGTCATCGAGAATTAAAAGTATCTCTTCCGCCTGCTCGTTCTCTATCATAATTTATATCCTCTTTTATATTTTTTTATTGTCTATAACGGTGCCTAATTTTTCACCGCAGACCGCTTTTATAAGGCAGTCCTTTTCGTCCAGCCCGAACGCAAGCACGGGAATGTCGTTTTCCATACACATAGTTGCCGCCGTGTAGTCCATCGCCTTTATGCCGTTTTTGATTACGTCGATGTAATTGATATGCTCGTATTTTTTAGCGGCTTTATTGGTGTGGGGGTCGCTGTCGTAAATACCGTCGATATTTTTTGCCATCAGTAAAACGTTAGCCTGAATTTCGCAGGCACGCTGTGCCGCAGCGGTGTCAGTCGAGCAATAGGGATTGCCCGTGCCGCAAGCCATAATGACTATTCTGCCCTTTTCAAAGTGGTGCAATGCTTTTCGTAAAATGTAGGGTTCTGCGACCGAGGTCATAATTAGCGCGGTCTGAACGCGGGTGGGGATACCGCGCTGTTCGAGCGCGTCCATCATAGCAAGCGAGTTCATAACCGTTGCAAGCATACCCATATGGTCTGCGGTGGCGCGGTCCATCTGCTTGCCCTGTCTGCCGCGCCAGAAGTTTCCGCCGCCGATCACCAAAGCGATTTCCACGCCCATATCGTGGACTTTTTTAATCTGTTCGACCACGCGCGAAATTACGTTCTCGTCCAAGCCGTGACCCTGCGGACCCGCAAGCGCCTCGCCCGAAAGTTTGATAAGTACCCTTTTGTATTTAGGCGACATAAAAACTCCTGTCAACCGTTTTTTCGGTTAGTTATAGTTTATCTACGAT
>JAIDFD010000115.1 GCA_029054485.1 Clostridia bacterium
ATTATACACGGTTTAAGTGTAAAATACTTGACATACACGCTTTACGTGTGTTAAAATATTTTTGTAAGATTTAAAAGTGGAGAAAAAACTATGCAAAAATCTATGATTGACTTTATACTAAACACCGATTGCGGGCTTTGCGAAAAAATAAAATCAAGTGAAAGATACAAAAAAGTTTCAGAAGAGGGGTATAAAATTTATAACAAATTGAAAGAGAGTTTAAATGATGAGCAAAAAGCAGAGCTGGACAAATTTGCAGACCTCACGTTGGAAGAGCAGAGCGAGGCGGAAGAAACATATTTTAAGGCGGGGATAAAAGCGGGTTTGCGTATTGCGGCGGAATGTTTAATCGATTGATAAATAAAATTTTTCAATCGGGCTTAAATCGTTTGCCTTTTTATTACGGCTGTGTTATTATATTCACGTTACGGATACAAAGCGGTGCGAACACTCAACGGCTTGCTTTGTTTGCCGCAAATATTCCATAGGAGGATAAAGTAAATGGAAAAGTCGGAAGTTATTGCAAAATACGCTTTGAAGGAAGGCGACACAGGTTCGCCCGAAGTTCAGATTGCTCTTTTAACCGAAAGAATCAATCACCTGAACGAGCACCTTAAAGAGCATATTCACGACAATCACTCGCGCCGCGGTCTTTTGAAAATGGTTGGCCGCCGCCGCGGTCTTTTGGACTATTTAAAGAGCAAGGATATTGAAAGATACCGTGCTATCATTGCTGCTTTGAATTTAAGAAAGTAAATTTAAAAAAGAGCGGGTTATTTTTCACGCTCTTTTTTTAATATTTTTCGTCTGCGGCGGGTGCCGCAGGCACAAGAACAGAAAGGAGACAGATATGAAAAACTTAGCACAATACAAACTTAAAATCGGCGGAAGAGAAGTCGTAATCGAAGTCGGCAGATACGCTGAACAGACTAACGGCTCGTGTATAGTTCGTTGCGGCGAAACGGCTGTGTTCGTTTCGGTATGTATGTCCGCAAGCCCCAGAGAGGGTATGGATTTCTTCCCCCTGCAAGTGGACTATGAAGAAAAAATGTATTCGGTCGGCAAAATCCCCGGCGGTTTCAAAAAGCGCGAGGGCAGAGCAAGCGACAAGGCAATCCTTACCGCAAGACTTATTGACAGACCTTTAAGACCGCTTTTCCCCAAGGGACTTTTCAACGACGTAGTTGTTACGGCGCAGGCGCTTTCGGTTGAACCCGACGTATCCCCCGAACCCCTCGCTATGATAGGATCTTCGGTCGCACTCGCAATTTCCGATATTCCCTGGGCGGGTCCCACGGGCTCGGTTGTAGTCGGATTGGTAGACGGAAAATATGTAATCAACCCCGACCTTGCACAGCGCCAGAAGAGTTCAATTCACCTCAACCTCGCGGGTACCAAGGACGCAATCCTTATGATAGAGGCGGGCGCAAACGAGGTTACCAACGACGAAATGGTCGGCGCGATAATGTTCGGCTTCGAAGAGATTAAAAAAATCTGCAAATTTATCGAAGCTGAAATTATTCCAGACGTCGGCAAGACCAAGCTTGACATCGACCTGTACCACGTTCCCGAAGAGCTTGACAGGGCGGTTCGCGCTTACGCAAGCAAAAAGGTCGATTGGGCTATCGACACCTTTAACAGACACGAAAGAGAAGTCAGAACCGAAGAGGTTGAAAGAGACGTCTTAGAGCATTTTGATGAAATTTACTTTGACAGCAGACGCGAGGTTAAGGACAGCCTTTACTATCTCACCAAGGAAAAGGTACGCGCCAAAATATTCGACAAGGGTATCCGTCCCGACGGCAGAGGCTTGAAGGATATCCGTCCCATCTGGTGTGAAAGGGGAGTTTTGCCCCGCGTTCACGGCTCGGCTGTATTCACCAGAGGTCAGACCCAGACGCTTACAACCTGTACGCTCGGTATGCTCGGCGAGGCGCAGAAGCTTGAAGGGCTCGATGAAGAAACTTCGAAGAGATATATGCACCACTACAACTTCCCCGGCTACTGCACGGGCGAGGCTAAGGCGCTCCGTTCCCCCGGCAGAAGAGAAATCGGTCACGGCGCACTCGCAGAGCGCGCGCTCATTCCCGTGCTTCCCGATGAGGACAGCTTCCCCTACGCGATAAGGGTAGTGAACGACATTCTCTCGTCCAACGGCTCGTCCTCGATGGCTTCGGTCTGCGGTTCGACAATGGCGTTAATGGACGCCGGCGTTCCCATCAATGCGCCCGTTGCAGGCGTTGCTATGGGTCTTATCAAAAATCAGGAAACTGGCGAGTTTAAGGTTCTTACCGATATTCAGGGACTTGAGGACTTCCTCGGCGATATGGACTTCAAGGTTGCGGGTACCGAAAAGGGCATCACCGCAATCCAGATGGATATAAAGATTAAGGGCATTTCCGAAGAGATAATGCACACCGCAATCAATCAGGCGAACGAAGGCAGACAGTTCATTCTTTCTAAGATGCTCGAAGTCGTTCCCAAGGTTGCGCCCGCACTTTCGAAGTACGCTCCCAAGATTATCAGCTTTGAAATCGACCCCGAAAAAATCGGCGACGTTATCGGCAAGCAGGGCTGCGTAATCAAGAAGATTATGGAAGAAACCGGCACGGAAATCGAGTTCAACGACGACGACAGCGGCAGAGGTTATATCTCGTGCGTAGGTCCTATCGAGAATGCGGAAAAGGCAAAGTCAATAATTATGAGCATTGCGCACGACCCCGAAATAGGCGATATGTTCGTGGGCAAGGTCGTAAGAATTCTTACCTTCGGCGCGTTCGTGGAATTTGCCCCCGGCAAGGACGGTATGATTCACATTTCCAAGCTTTCGGACAAGCGTGTTGAAAAGGTAGAGGACGTTGTGAATATCGGCGACACCGTCAAGGTGGAAATTATCAAAATCGGCGATAAGGGCATCGACCTTAAACTTCTTGAAAAAATACAGTAAATAAATATATAGCCG
>JAIDFD010000116.1 GCA_029054485.1 Clostridia bacterium
AACTTTGTGCATATTGCACAAAGTTTTTTATTCTTTATATAAAAATCTGTGGCAGTTGTCACATTCTGTTACACCGCCGCGGGAAACCTTTTCCTTTCCTAAAATAGAAAGCTCTATGCCGCATTTGGGGCAACGGTCATTTTTCACTGCGCAGATTATAGGAAAAATCCGCTCGCTTCGCTTCATTTGGTATTTTTTAAGAATTTCGGGGTCAAGTTTTTCGGCGAGCTTGTCAAGCTCCTTTTTAACCGCGTTCATTTCCTTTAACTTTGTTTCTTTGTATTCCTTGTAAACCGCTGACGACTCCTGATACTGCTTTTGCATTGCAATGGTCTTTTTCTTCATTGCTTTGTATTCGTCATCGGCATCCTTGATCGTCTTTGACAAGGCGTTTACTTCGGCTTTGATTGCTTTCAGTTTTTCGGCAATCTGGGTTGCGTTCTTTTTATAGAAAGATATATCCGCGCCCTCTTCCACCAACTCGTCAAGATTTTCAAAGTCTTTTAAAGTTTCTTCGATTTCGGCGTACTTTTTGTTGAGCAAATCCAAAGCGGCGTGAAGTTCGCGCGCCTTTGCATCGAGGTTATCAAGTTTTTCGGGCGCTTTGGTCAAAAAACTTTTCGCCTGCGAAAAGTTTTTCCACTCCTCCGAAGCTTGCGCATCCTGCTCTATTTTAAGAAGTTTTGAGTCCTCTTCCTGATACAATAAAAGCTGTTTTACCTGTTCCATAATTTTTCTCCTTTTATATTACATAAGCTCCGCATCGTAAAAATACAACGTCGGGACGGATAATTCTTTTGATATGCGCGAATAGATTTTTTCAAAGCCGTAGCTTTCCGCGCTATAGTGCGTAAGATGAATTACATTTATTCCCCTGCCTAAAAGGGCGGCAATTTCGTGGTGCTTCATATCCGATGAAACGAATACGTCCGCGCCTTTTTCAGCGGCGAAAGCGATTGCTTTATCATCGCAACCGGCTCCGCAGAATGAAGCGGCTTTTTTAACTGACTTGTCCGCGCCGTAGGACAGTACTCTGTCTGAATTGAAAGTCTTTTTTACTCTTTCAACGAAAGCGGTGAATTTTTCTTCCTTTACGGCGTAGACCCTGCCGTAGCCGCCGCCTTCAATCGGAGCGAGAATTTCGGGCTTGTTTCCGCCCAGTCCTTGCATAAGGTGGTAATCTATCCCCTCGGGCGCGGCATCAAAATTGAGGTGCATTGAAATCACCGAAATTCCGCACTTAATACACTCGGCAAGCGCGATTGCCTGCGGGTCGCGCGTTAAATCCAGTCGGGAAATCCCACCGTAGATTGCGGGGTGATGGGTGACGATTAAATTATAACCGTACTCTTTGGCTTTGTTTACTGTATTTATTGACAAATCCAGCGAAAACAGCGCGCCGTTTACTTCGCCGCCGCAGTTTATTATTATGCCGCTGTTGTCGTACATACCGTACTTTTTGCAGAACGCGTCCGAAAGCGAAACTGGCGCAATTTTTTCAAGGACGGTCATTACTTCATTTAATTTCACCTTTCAGCACTCCTTCTAAAAAGTCTAATGATTTTTGAATATTTTGGCGTGAAGTCTGCGCCATTTCACGCGATAAGTAGCTTTTTTTCTTTTCGATTTCCGCGTTTAAAAAATCGTAAAACACGGGATTTTTAAGGCTGTCCGCGCCGTATTCGAGCTGAGCCTTTGAATATTTCGGCGTTTTGCCGCCGCGCGAGCCTTTTATGATAAAGTAGTAATTTTTGCCGTCTGAAAATATGTCGTCAAGGGTTATTGAACAGCCGTTGTCTATCAAAAATTCGCGCAAGTCCTTTGAGTTTTTCATAGGCTGAAAAATAAAGCTTTGCGGGATTTCGCTACTGCGCAATATTTTGATAATTTCTTCGCCGCCGATTCCCGCGATAAGTACGCTGTCCGCGCCCTTTACTTTTTCCAAGCCGTTGCAACAGACCGCACTGCACGCGCCATTTTCAATATAGCCTGCAAGCAAAGCCTGCGCTTTTGAAAGGCTTTTTTCGCTTATGTCCGAAACGATTGCCCTTTCGCAAAGACCGTTATTGAGCATAAATTTAGTGCAATAGCCGTGGTCGCAGGCAACGTCCGCAAAGACGGTACACTTTTCAAGATACGAGCAAAGTTTTTCAATCCTGTCCATTTAGGTATCAAGGAAATCTTTTAAGTGCTTGGAACGCGAGGGGTGACGGAGCTTCCTCAATGCCTTTGCTTCGATTTGGCGGATACGCTCACGGGTTACATTGAACTCTTTGCCCACCTCTTCAAGCGTTCTGGGTCTGCCGTCGTCTACGCCGTACCTCAAACGCAAAACCTTTTCTTCGCGCGGGGTAAGGCTGTTTAAAACTGAAAGCAGAGTTTCTTTAAGCATAGTTGTCGAAACGCTGTCTGACGGAGTTTCGGTTGACTCGTCCTCGATAAAGTCGCCGAGGTGGCTGTCGTCCTCTTCGCCGATAGGAGTTTCCAAAGACACGGGGTCCTGAGCGATTTTCTGAATTTCGCGCACGCGCTCCTCGGTTATGTGCATTTCTTCCGCGACCTCCGCGGGAGTCGGCTCTCTGCCGAATTTCTGCAATAAAAGACGCGAAACGCGGGTAAGTTTGTTTATGGTTTCAACCATATGGACGGGTATTCTTATCGTCCTTGCCTGATCTGCTATGGCACGGGTGATAGCCTGCCTTATCCACCACGTTGCGTAGGTTGAAAATTTAAAGCCTTTCTGATAGTCGAATTTTTCAACCGCTTTCATAAGACCGAGGTTGCCTTCCTGAATTAAATCGAGGAACAGCATACCGCGTCCGACGTATCTTTTTGCAATGGACACAACGAGCCTTAAATTGGCCTCGGAAAGTTTTTTCTTTGCTTCCGCATCCCCTTCCTGCATTCTGCGGGCGAGGTCAATTTCATCGTCTGCAGAAAGAAGTGGCACTCTTCCTATATCCTTGAGATACATTTTTACAGGGTCGTCAAGACCTATGTCCGAAAGCGCCTGCTCGTAAAGCTCTCTGTCGCGCTCGGCTTCATCGATTATCTGAATACCCGCTTCTGCAATGGACTTGTAAACGAAATCCATCTGGTTGGGAGTGGTTTCGTACTTTTCCATTATGTCGCAGAGGCTGTTGGTCGTTATACTGCCCTTTAAGCCGTAAGTATCAATAATCTGCTTTAATATTTCGTTAAGTTTTTGTTCGGATAAACTCATTACTTTTCTCCGCTTTTTAATTTTTCCTTTTGTTTTATAAGTTCCTGCAAACGCAGGGCGTTTTCCTTTCTTTTATTGACATCGCTCTCACTTTCGCACAGCGTTTTCAGCGCGGCTATCTGTCCGTCCAAAAAATTGAGCCTGAGTTTTAAAATGCAGTCATCGAAGTACCTTTCGGAAGTTTCGTTTGAGAGCGTGTTTCCATCGTTTAAATCGAGTATCTTGCAAAGCTCGTTGTACTCCGGCGTCTTTTCTTCGAAAAACTCAAAAAGTTCTGAAGTCTGCACCTTTTCGTCCAGAAGTTTTTTAGAGCCGAGGTATTTAGCGATTATCGTATGGACATCGTTGTCGAACGGAATTTCGGTAATATCCTTATCCTGCGCATACTTCGCGCCGAAAAGATAAGCCGCTATTACAAAGCGCGAGGCTTTGACGGTTACGGACGACAGGTCTTTGCGCACCGTTTCCTTAACGGGTTCGGGCTTTGTCTGTTCGGGCAGTGCGCTCAAATCTCTTTTCAAAGATTCGTATGTTATTCCGGTGCTGTCTCTGAGCTGTTTTAAAAGTTCTTCCTGTTCCGCCGCGCTGTCCGCGGTTTTTATTACTTTTATAGCTTCAGAAACATACCTGCGCTTATCCTCAGTTTTGGTTACGTCCAAGCCGCGTCCGACCGATTTAAGCTTGTAGTCTATAAGCGGCATAGCGGAATCAAGGCATTTCTGATATCCCTCTGCCCCGCGCTGTTTGATAACGTCGTCTGGGTCTAATCCTTCAGGCAGCGGAACGACTTTTACATTCAGCCCCTCGCTCTTTAAAATTTCAAGTCCGCGCATATTGGCTTTCTGCCCCGCGCCGTCTCCGTCGTAGCTTATCAGCACGGTGTCGGCGTAACGCTTGACAAGTCTTGCCTGCTCCTGTGTGAGCGAAGTTCCCATACTTGCGACCACGTTTTTAAAGCCCGCCTGATAAAGAGATATGGTGTCCATATACCCTTCCACCATAATCACTTCTTTTATAGTTTGGGTCTTTCTAAGCCTTTTTAAAAGGTTTATGTTGTAAAGAGTTTTGCTCTTGTTGAATATAAGCGTTTCTTTCGTGTTTTTATATTTGGCGAATTCTGTCTTTTTCAGCACCCTGCCGCCGAAAGCGACTACCTCGTCCATGGCGTTGATTACAGGATAAATCAGCCTGCCGCCCTGCGCATCTACCAATCTTCCGTCCACTTCGTTCACCGCGCCGCTGTCGATAATATCCTGCTTGGAATATCCTTTGGAAAGAAGAAACTTCGGTAAATCGGTATAATTTAAACTTGCGCCCAGTCCGAACGTTCTTACTATATTCGAGGGAATTTTCCGTTTTAATATATACTCTATATGCGCTTCGGCTTTACCCGAATTGAGGTTGTCCAAATAGAAATGCGCGCAGTCGTTCATAATCTTTAAAATGGTATCGCGCTTTCTTTTAAGCTCTACGGTCTTTTGATTGTCAAAACCCGTTTGAGGTAATTGAAGTCCCGCTTTGTCGGCAAGAAGCTTCACCGCGTCCATAAAGTCGATATTTTCAAGCTCGCGCACGAACTTGATAACATCGCCCGATTCACCGCATCCGAAGCAGTGATAATACTGGTCCGCTTCGTTTATTATGAATGACGGAGTTTTTTCATGGTGAAAGGGGCAGCACGCCCAATATGCGTTACCGCGCCGCTCCAGATTGAGATAGCCGCCTGCGACCTCTATTATATTAACTTTTTCTTTAAGAGTTATTAAAAACTCCTGTAAAGCAGTTGCCATTTTTTACTTGATTTCGTTTATAAAAGCCCAGCCCTTGGGAACGAAAATATTATTGAACATATAAAGAGCGTATCTGTCAGTCATTGACGAAAGATAGTCGCACACTACCTGTTCCTTTGCATACTTGTCCAAAAGAGCAATATATGTTTTGGGCAAAGCCGAAACGTTTTCTACAAAGTACGAATACATTGCGGATAACATTCTTTCAGCCTTTTCTTCCTCTCCCCGCGCTGAGTCTGTAAAATAAACCCTTTCAAACATAAAACCGCGTAGTTTTTCACTTGCGAGTTCTACCTCGGGGTCCATTTCAACTATGTTTTTGCCTTTGGAACGGTTGTATATCGATGTTATCGCTGTATTAATCCTGTCGCGCGAGCCAATGCCCAAAACACTTGAAATTTCCTTGGGAATATCCTTGTATTTCAAAATGCCCGCACGGACTGCATCGTCAAGGTCATGGTTTATATAAGCTATCCTGTCTGCTAGCGAAACGCACTTACCCTCGAGCGTTGCGGGATTGCCGCCCGCCTTGTGGTTCAATATTCCATCGCGCACTTCAAACGTAAGGTTAAGCCCCTTGCCGTCCTTTTCAAGCACTTCGACCACTCTCAACGACTGCACGTTGTGCTGAAAGCCGTTCGGCGCGAGCTTGTTTAATATTCTTTCGCCGCTGTGACCGAATGGCGTATGCCCTAAATCGTGCCCCAGCGCGATAGCTTCCGCTAAGTCCTCGTTTAAAGACAGGGCGCGGGCGATACTCCTTGAAATCTGCGCAACGTCCAAAGTGTGCGTAAGGCGGGTAACGTAGTGGTCGCCCTCGGGCGAGAAAAATACCTGCGTTTTGTTTTTAAGCCGCCTGAACGATTTGCAGTAAATAAGCCTGTCCCTGTCGCGCTGGTATTCCGTGCGCATTGCGCAAGACGACTCCTTTCTGTCCCTGCCGCGCGTATCCTTGGAAAACGCCGCATAGGGCGAGAAAAAAGCCTGCTCCATTGCATAGGTCTTTTCTTTTAACGACTTAAACTCCATTACGTTTATATATTACGAAAAAAATTTGTAATTTCCTTTTTTTTAACAAAAATTTACTTTTTTATTTTGCAAAACCGCCGCCGACCGATAAGATTTCGCCGGTAACGTAGTCCGCGTCCGCAAGGTATACGCACGCTTTAGCAACGTCTTCGGGATAGCCTATTCTGCCGAGAGGAATCTCATCGATAAGCTCTTCCATTTCTTCGCCGGTTAGGTGTGAGTTCATACAAGTGTCTATAACACCGGGGGATACGCAGTTCACGCGCACCTTTGAAGGAGCAAGCTCTTTTGCCAAAGCTTTGGTAAAAGCGATTACCGCGCCCTTTGAAGCGGAATACGCAGCCTCGCAACTTGCGCCTACTTCGCCCCAAATAGAGCCTATATTTATTATGCAACCGCCGCCGCATCCTATCATTTTATCGGCGACAAGACGGCAACAGTGATAAACGCCCTTTACGTTCACGCCGAAAACTCTGTCCCAGTCAGCGGAAGTCGTATCCTGAATAACCCGTATCAGTGACACGCCGGCATTATTGACAAGCACGTCCAATTTGTCGTAAATTCCGAAGAATTCCCTGAACATTGCTCTTACCTGCATTTCGTCCGAAACGTCCGCGCGGAGAAGTATCGGACAGTAGCCTAAAATATTAAATTCTTCCTGCGTGGAAAGCGCGCTCTCTTCATCGCTGTCGTAGTTTATAACAACCTCGTAGCCCTGTTGCATAAAGGCAAGGGCTACCGCCTTACCTATTCCCTTTGTTCCGCCGGTGATTAATGCTGTTTTCATTTAAGTGACCGTAATATCCTTTGTATAGTTTGTTCGGGCGACAACCCATCGGTATCTATAATTATATCAGCCGCGCCTTCATATATAGCGGCTCTTTCTTTATAAAGCCTTTTTATCTGCTCTTCAATATTACCCGCAAGCAAAGGGCGCGTTGTGTCGCCCTGCACGCGTTTAATAAGCGTTTCGGATCTGGCGCGAAGATATACGATTTTTCCGACGCCCTTTAAATACTTTACGTTTTCCTCTTTTAAAAGGCAACCGCCGCCGGTGGCGATTACTATACCGTCAAGCGCACAAAGCTTTTTAACCGTTTCGGTTTCAAGCCGTCTGAAATATTCCTCGCCGAAATCTTCGAAAATTTCGGAAATTTTGCCGTGTTCTTCTACTATAAGCGCATCTGTATCGAAAACCGTTTTACCGTGTTTTGCAAGCAAATCTGCAACGGTTGATTTGCCGCTCCCCGGCATACCCGCAAGTACTATATTCATAGTTTAAAGCTTTCCGCGGCTAAAATATAGCTGTTTTTGCCAAATCCGCAGATTACCCCTTTGCAAACGGGTGAAATTACGGAAGTCCGCCTGAACTCTTCCCTTGCGTGAACGTTTGAAATATGCACCTCTATAACGGGCACTGTAATAGATGAAATCGCATCGCGGATTGCTATACTGTAATGTGTGAACGCGCCCGCGTTCAAAATCACGCCGTCAAAGCCGTCCTTTTGCGCCGATTGGATTTTAGTGCAGATTTCACCCTCGATATTGCTTTGAAAAAACTCGCACTTATCGTTTTTGAAATGCGCTGCAATTTCATTATTTATCTCGTCAAGCGTCTGCGTGCCGTAAATACCCTTTTCCCTGACGCCGGTCATATTCAGATTGACGCCGTTTAAAAATAAAAATTTCATATCTTCTCCTGATACTGTGTATAAAGCGTTTTCGCCTCGTTTAAATCCGCGCTTTTACCAAAGTAAATGCACTGCGAATAATAAGCCTGATAAAATAACATTTGCTCACCGTTTACAGTCTTTTTGCCCAGTCCCGCCGCGATTTCAAGAAATTTGCTGACCCACGGAACATAGATTAAGTCAACCGCAACTTCGCACATACTTAAAAGCTCGCGCCCAACGGGAGATACACCCACCGTTTCGTGCATACCAATACCGGTTGCGTTGATAATTGCGTAATACGTTTTGTTTTCAAGAGTTTGCAAAGCGGTAACTCCGCCAAACTCGTCTGCAACCGCCTTTGCCTTGGCGTAACTTCTGTTGTAAATAAAAACTTCCGCGCCGCCGTCCGACAGTTTTTTTGCTACGCTCCTGCCCGCGCCGCCAGCGCCCAGAACGAGAAAGGTTTTGCCCTTTACTTCAACCCCCTCGACTTCGAGCATAAGCATAAATCCCATACCGTCTGTATTGTAACCCTTTCTTTCTCCCGTTAAAACGGTGTTCACCGCGCCGAAAGTTTGCGCGTCGCCCTCGATTGAGTTCAGATGAGGAATAATTGAAAGTTTATACGGAATAGTCACGTTAAAACCGTCAAGTCCGTTTATAAGGTTATCAAGTCTGTTTTCAAATTCGTTTTCAGGAATAGAAATTCTTTCGTACGAAATTTTGTTGCCAAGTTTTTCCGCGATAAAATTATGAATTTTCGGACTTTCGGATTTTGATACGTCTTTTCCTATAACGGCGAGTTTAAGAGTTTTCATTTTGCTCCTTTAAAAAGCCGTTACACGCTTCAACGTAGTTTAAATAGTCCTCGACAGAGAGTTTGATTTCAACGCTCTCACCCTCGCGTTTTGGCGCGATTATCGAAATGCGTTCGCCCTCGTTTTTCTTGTCGTAAACGGCAAAGCCCGCGGCTTTGCGCACGTCGCCGTAAACGGGAATATTGCCGATTACCGAAGTTATCATATTTTCAATATTTTGCGCGTAAGCCTCTTCGCAAAGTCCAAGTTTTTTTGCGATATACAGCTCGTAAAAAGTGCCGATTAAGACGTACTCGCCGTGCGATTTTTTGCCGTAGTAAAGCTCGAACGCGTGTCCCGTGGTATGTCCTAAATTCAAGGTCTTTCTCGCGCCGAGCAAATCGTGTTCATCCTCAAAAACGACTTTCGCCTTGTGCTGAATACAGTCGGCGGTTATATCCTCTAAAAATTCAAAATTTTTCAAGTCGTCCGCGCCTTGCAGTTTTTCGTAAATATCCTTATCCAGCGCGCCGTACTTGATAATTTCGCCCAGTCCGCAGTTGATTTCCCTTTCGGGCAAGGTCTTTAAAAACATAGGGTCGACTATCACCTTTTCAGGCTGATAAAAGGTGCCGATAAGGTTTTTAACCTTTTTGAAATCGATCGCGGTCTTGCCCCCTACCGAGCTGTCAACCTGCGATAAAAGTGTTGTAGGAATTTGCACCAGGTGAGTGCCGCGCATATACAGCGACGCGGCAAGCCCAGCAATATCGCCCACAACTCCGCCGCCGAACGCAACGACCGTTTCGCCGCGTTTAAGCCCCGCGTCCGCCATTAATTTCAAAATAGATAACAGCGTGCGGCTGTTTTTGCTCCTTTCGCCCGCGCGTATAACTTTTACCGTTGCGCCCGAAAATGTCTTTTCAATCAAGTCGCGGTAGAGAGAATAAACGTTGCTGTCGGTTACTATAAAAACTCCGCCCTCTATATGCGCGTACTTTTCAAACGCGCCCTTTCCGCAATAAATAACGCTTTTTTGCGTGTTTGTTTTCAAAACGATTTCTTTCATATTATTTCAACTTGTTATAACGTTCGATAACTTCGCGCATATTGTCGCCGCCGAGCCGTCTTGAAACAACGTCGGCAAGAGCAAAGGCAACCACGCTTTCAAGCACGATTTCCGCCGCGCAAATTGCCGCCACGTCACTGCGCTCTTTTGCGGCAACGGCGGGTTTTTTTGTGATAAAGTCAACCGTTTCGAGTCCGCGCATAAGGGTGGGTATGGGTTTCATTGCGGCGCGCAAAACTATCTCTTCACCGTTGGACATACCGCCCTCTATTCCGCCCGCGTTGTTGGTTCTGCGGCGGAAATTTCCATCGTAATAAATTTCATCGTGGACTTTACTTCCCGCAAGGTCGGCGGCTTTAAAACCAAGCCCCACTTCTACGCCTTTAATCGCCTGTACGCTCATTACCGCCGCGCACAAAACCGCGTCCAGCTTTTCGCCGTACTGCATACAACTTCCAAAGCCGCTCTTCAAGCCCTTTACGCGTATTTCTATAACGCCGCCCGCGGTATCGCCCCGCTCCGTTAATTCGTCTATCTTTTTCATCGCCAGACGCTCTGTTTTACCGTTGAGCATAAACAGAGGATTGGCTTTTGCGCTATCAAGCTGTTCAAAAGTGTAATCGTTTTCGTCCGTTATTCCGCAAACGCTTTTTACGTAGCCCGAAACTTCAACGCCAAGTTTTTTTAAATACTGCTTTGCTATACTGCCCGCCGCAACCCGCACCGCCGTTTCTCTCGCGCTGGCGCGTTCCAAAATATTGCGCGCATCGGTTTGGTCGTACTTAATCATTCCCGTAAGGTCGGCGTGACCGGGGCGCACGCAGGTGAGCCTTTTTTTGTCAACATCGCAACCCTCGGGAGACATAAACTCCTTCCAGTTTTCGTAATCCGCGTTTTTAACGGCGAAACTTAAAGGGCTGCCCAAAGTCAGACGGTTTCTCACTCCGCTTAAAATTTCTACTTTGTCGCTCTCTATTTTCTGTCTGCCGCCCCTGCCGTAACCGCTTTGACGGAGTGCAAGATGACGGTTAATATCTTCTATATCTATTTCAAGGTTTGAGGGCAGCCCCTCTATTATTGCGATAAGCGTTTTTCCGTGGGATTCGCCCGCAGTTAAAAGTTTCATATTTGCTCCTATACAACGGCATAGCCGTCGGCAGTGACTTCTATCGTCACCGTTCCGTAATCGTCCGTGCTGTAAATATTTTCACAGCCGCAACCCAAAAGGTCTGAATAAACTCCGTTAGTCGTGTCCGCGCGGTCTGTAGAAACCACAGCAACTTCGGGTCTTACCAAATCGTAAAAAGGCGCATAAACTGCGTTTTTACTGCCGTGGTCGGGTACTTGCAAAACGTTGCAATTCTCTAAGCTTACCGTGTGCCCGCCTATATCAAAATAATCCACGGCGTTTTTGTAATTGTTGCACAACCTTTCCAGCACAGACTTTGACACGTCGCTTGTAAATAGAAAGCTTGTCCCCGCAAATTCAAGCCAGATTACCGCGGAAGCGTTGTTCCTCGCCTCGGAAGATTGCATATTGT
>JAIDFD010000117.1 GCA_029054485.1 Clostridia bacterium
TGTATAAGCTGATACCCCTCGTCCTTGGGCGAAGCCCACGGGTCCAAAAACGCGCTGAGCCTTTGCAGACGATAAGGTTCCAAAATTATCAGTACGGGAATTGCAACCGCAAACGGAATCAACAAAAACAAAAAGGTTTTTAAATTTGTTCCGCTTAAAAATACGAGGCTCAGCATAAGCAATCCAACGCACATTGTGATTGACATATTCGGCTCGATAATAATCAGAACGCAAAAACCGATTCCAACGCCGAGAACGGGCAGAACTCCCTTCACCGTTTTTACTTTCTCATGATTTTTTGCAAAGTAAGCCGCGGCAAACAGCGCAAAAGCGTACTTCGCTATTTCGGACGGCTGAATTGTAAAGCCGCCGAAGCCTATCCATCTGGTCGCGCCGTAGTTGGTTATTCCGATTACGGGAACGAAAACAAGACAGAGCAAAATAGCGGCGATAATGATTGCGGGGTAACGGCACTTCATCAATTTTTTGTACGGCAAAAAACACATACCTATCATTGCCGCAGTACCAAGCCCCACACCCAAAAGCTGTTTTTTAACAAAGTACAGACTGTCGCCGTACATTACCTCGGCGGTATACGAGCTTGCGGAATAAATCATTAAGCATCCGAAGCAAGCCATAACAAAAACACAAACTAAAAGCGGGATATCTCCCGCTTTTGTGTTTTTTTTGGTTGCCGCGCCGACACGGTTAAATAATTTTTCAGACCTGTCCGCCGCAGACGATTTGACCGCCGCCGCTTCTTTTCTGCGCTTAATAAACTTCATTTATACCGTCCACGATTTTTCTGAAAGCTTCGCCGCGCTCTTCATAATTTGCAAAGCTGTCAAAGCTTGAGCTTGCTGGACTTAAAAGAACGGTCTGCCCCGACTTTGCTATAAACTGAGCCAAATTCACAGCCGCGCCGAATTCCGAGCAGAGCGAGAAACTTACGAAGCCCGCTTTTATTGCCGCATTTAAAAGTTTAAATCTGTTTTCACCGTACAAAACCGCGTGAACGACCTTACCAGTTTTTAACTCTTCAAACAGAGGCTCGTAATCATAGCCTTTGTCCTGACCGCCGAGCAATATGATTGTGGGTTCATTCATAGCTGCCACAGCTTTTAAAGTTGCGTCTACATTAGTGCCCTTGCTGTCATCGACATAAGTTACGCCGTTTACCTTGCGGATTTGCTCTATACGGTGCTTGATACCCTTAAACGAACAAAGCGCTTCCGCAACTTTCGTTTTGTCAAGACCGAGGATATGCGCGCACGCAACGCAAGCCAGCGCGTTTTTAATGTTGTGTTCTCCGCTTACGGTCATTTCATCAACGTTGAAATACTTTTCACCATTGTAGTATACGCTTCCATTTTCGTAGTAAGCACCATCGATTCTACCCTTTAAAGAAAAGTAGACGACCTTCGCCTTTGTGGTCTGCGAGAAACCTCTCACCGTCTCATCATCGTAGTTTAAAACGGCGAACTCGCTCTCTCTCAGATTGCGCAAGATTTTATTTTTCAAAAATATGTAGTTTTCCATATTGTAATGACGGTTTAAGTGGTCTTCGCTTATGTTGGTAATTACCGCAACGTGAGGTC
>JAIDFD010000118.1 GCA_029054485.1 Clostridia bacterium
GCTTGACCTCGTTCACGATACGGCTTGAAATGGTTTCCAAAACATCGTAGGGAATACGCGCCCAGTCCGCCGTCATAGCGTCCAAAGAAGTCACCGCGCGGATAGCGATTACGTTTTCGTACGTTCTGAAATCGCCCTGCACGCCCACCGTCTTGCTGTCGGTGATAACTGTGAAGTACTGCCAGATTTGCCCGTCAAGCCCCGCTTTCGCGATTTCATCGCGCAGGATATAATCGCTGTCGCGCAGAGTTTCAAGCTTTTCTTCGGTGACTTCGCCCATAATTCTTATCGCAAGTCCGGGTCCGGGGAAGGGCTGACGCATAACCACCGACTTCGGAAGTCCAAGCTCGAAACCTACCTTTCTTACCTCGTCCTTGAACAAGTCGCGCAGAGGCTCGATTATCTCTTTGAAGTCCACAACCGAGGGCAATCCGCCCACGTTGTGGTGCGATTTTATAACCGCGCTCTTGCCCTTGCCGCTCTCTATTACGTCGGGGTAAATCGTACCCTGCACCAGGAAGTCGACTTTACCTATCTTTTTAGCCTCGACCTCGAACGCGCGGATAAACTCTTCGCCTATAATTTTGCGCTTTTTTTCGGGGTCGGTTACGCCCTTTAATTTCTTTAAGAACACTTCGCCCGCGTCCGCTTTGATCAAATTCATTTTCAGACCGTCGCGGAATACGGACATAACCTCGTCCGCTTCGTACTTTCTCAAAAGACCGTGGTCAACGAAAACGCAGGTTAAGTTGTCGCCCACCGCCTTGTGAATAAGGGTTGCGGCAACCGCGCTGTCAACGCCGCCCGACATCGCGCACAAGACCTTTTTGCCGCCCAGCTTTTCTTTGAGGGCGGTTATCTGGTTTGCAACGAAGTTTGACATAGTCCAGTCGCCCGCCGCGCCGCAGATTTCGTACAGGAAGTTGTGAAGAAGTTGCGTGCCGTACTGCGTGTGGTTTACTTCGGGGTGGAACTGCACGCCGTAGATTTTTCTCTTTTCATCGCCGAACGCCGCGTAGGGGCAGTTGTCGCTGTGCGCAAGCGTTTCAAAGCCTTCGGGCAGCTTTGTAATTCTGTCCGTGTGACTCATCCAGCAAACCGCGTTGTCGGGAATGTTTTTGGTAAGCGGCGACTTGGAGTACCATACTTCGGCTTTGCCGTACTCGGAAGTGGTCGCGCTTTCAACCGTGCCGCCGAGGGTAAGCGCGGCGAGCTGACAACCGTAGCAGATGCCAAGCACGGGAACGCCTAGCGAAAAGACCTCTTTATCGATTTTGGGGCTGTCCTTTTCGTAAACGCTGTTCGGCCCGCCCGTAAAAATTATGCCTATGGGGTTGAATTCCCTTATCTTTTCAAGGCTGATTTCCGAGGGCACTAACTCGCAGTAAACGCCCTGCTCTCTTACTCTTCTTGCAATGAGCTGGTTGTACTGTCCGCCGAAATCTAAAATCAAAACTTTCTGGTGCGTCATAAATTTTCCTTATTTAAAATATTTTAAGGCGCAAGGTAAGCTTACGCCTTTTTGAACTTAGTTTTTAGGTGAATAATTGGGTGCTTCTTTCGTTATGGAAATATCATGGGGATGGCTTTCAACCAAAGAAGCCGAAGTCATTTTTACAAACTGCGCGTCTTTTCTCAGTTTTTCAACCGTGCCGCAACCGGTGTAACCCATACCAGCGCGCAAGCCTCCCATAAGCTGATAAATAATATCCGCAATAGCGCCACGGTAAGGCACGCGCCCCTCCACGCCTTCGGGAACGAATTTTTTTGCGTCCGTCTGGAAATATCTGTCCTTGCTTCCCTTTGCCATTGCGGGAAGCGAGCCCATTCCGCGGTAGGATTTGAAGCTTCTGCCCTGATAAATTTCAAGCTCGCCGGGACTTTCGGCAGTGCCCGCAAACAGCGAACCTATCATTACCGCGCTGCCGCCTGCCGCGATTGCTTTGACTATATCGCCCGAGTATTTTATACCGCCGTCCGCGATTACGCGCTTGCCCATTTTGTCAGCCTGCTCGGCGCAGTCCATAACAGCGGTGAGCTGGGGCATACCAATACCTGCAACGATACGGGTCGTACAAATCGAACCGGGACCTATGCCGACTTTTACTACGTCCGCACCCGCGTTGATTAAATCCTTTGTAGCCGCCGCCGTAACAACGTTGCCCGCAACGAGCGGAAGATTGGGGTAAGCCTTTTTGACCTTGGCAACCGCTTCGATAATTCCTTTGGAGTGTCCATGCGCCGAGTCAAGCACGACCATATCGACCTTTGCCGCAATCAAAGCCGCAACTCTGTCGAGTACGTCGGGCGAGCCGCCTATAGCCGCCGCCGCAAGAAGTCTGCCTTTTTTGTCTCTTGCGCTGTTGGGATACTGGATTGACTTTTCGATATCCTTTATTGTGATAAGCCCTTTTAAAAATCCGTTTTTATCGATTATGGGCAGTTTTTCTATTCTGTGTCTGCCGAGAATTTTCTGCGCCTCTTCGAGTGAAGTGCCCTCGGGCGCGGTGACGAGATTTTTCGAAGTCATCACATTTGCAATCGGCTGGTTGAAATTGGTTTCGAACCTTAAATCGCGGTTGGTGAGAATACCGACGAGCTTGCCGTTTTCGGTAATGGGAACGCCGCTGATTTTATACTTTGCCATAAGATCGCAAGCCGCGCTGACAGGCTGGTCGGGGGTCAAATGAAAGGGATCGGTTATTACGCCGTGTTCACTGCGCTTGACCTTGTCAACCTGCATAGCCTGCTCTTCAATGGTCATATTTTTGTGGATAACGCCGATACCGCCCTCGCGCGCCATTGCGATTGCAAGCTTACTTTCGGTTACGGTATCCATTGCCGCGCTTATGAGGGGAATGTTCAAATTAATTCCATCGCAAAGCGTAGTGTGTAAATCAACGGTCGAAGGCAAGACGTCGGACGCTGCCGGTACCAGCAGTACGTCGTCGAACGTAAGCGCTTCCTTGACAATTCTGCTCATGTTATTCTCCTGTATCCAATAAATTTATTAAATTAATTATAGTATCGGTTTGAGTTTGCTTTTCAAGTGCGGCTTTCAAGGCTTGTCTTTGTTCCGCACTTCCCTTTTCCACTACGGCAACCGTCAGCTTAATAAAGCTTAACTCTCCGCCCGTTTCGCAGGTTGAAATTGCCTTTTCAAGGGTTTTGATATTGTACTGCGCGAGGGCGATATTTCCGCAGACGTAAATTTTAAAATTTTCGCCGCGGGATAGGCACACCTCTTCAAAGTCGGCTTTTGTTAAAAAGCTTTCGCCGTATTTGACGATTTTTTCATCGTTGCCGCAAAGGATACTGTCCTGCACGCACCGCGCCAAATCTTCGGTCTTTTTAGTGTATTGATAGCGTAAATCCGCACAAGTGACCGCAAAGGAATAATTCCCCGTTTTTTCGCTTGCGGTAGCCATTGTCTGGGGCGAGCAAAGTATCCAGAGCGAAAATACGAGCAATGCGGCGAGGGCGAGCGCGGCAAGCCCTTCGAGAGCGGAAATTAAAATTATCTTCTTGGTTTTAGTCATTGCCGTAACCGTAATTTTTATAAAGCTGTATATTTGAATTATTTTAACATACCGAAAAATAAAATGCAACTGTTTGAAAAAAATTAATATTTATATTCATAATATCGCAAAAACAAAATTATATTGAAGTATGAAGAAAATTGCTATTTTTGGGCTTTGCTTACTCTCGGCGGCGGCGCTTTTTTGCGGCTGTAAAAAATCAGTAAACTATCTTGACTACATATCCGAAATGCGTTATGGTATTTGGCTGTATTCCAGCGATGGGCTGGAAGTAAAAATTTACCGCTCGGCAAAAGAAAATCCTTATATCGCAGACGGAATAAAAAGTGAAATGGGCGACCTTACCGAAGTGTATGTAAC
>JAIDFD010000119.1 GCA_029054485.1 Clostridia bacterium
CATCTACACTTCTAGATTCGTCTGCAGAGTCATATTTGTATAAGAGACAGTATCGTAAGTACGGAAAGCATCATATTCTGAAAGATATGAAAGAGAGAAGCTTGCGTCCGCGGAATACTCTTCGCCGCCGTATGAGTAGGTCAGAATTACCTGATACCTGCCGGACGAGGGCAATGCCAGATCGTAGCCGTAGCAAGTGGTTTTGAACGTGAACAACGCAGTGTCGAGCTTTGTGCCGTCCGGAAGGGTAACCGTTGCCGTTGCAACCGCTCCGTTCATAATTTCGGGCGGAGTTATGGTAAAGGTAGCATACTTGCCCTCTACGTTGATTTCAACGGTAAACGGCGCAGTGTATTTGTCTTTGGGAATTAACATATCAAATACGTTGCCGAAAAAGATTTCATCGAAATATTCTGAGTTAATTCCGTTCACCTGTACGGTAATATCGTTGCCGAAATTCAGCCCCGAGTACGAGGCAACTTTTCCGTTGCCGTAGCGCCAGTACGAGTACAGAGGCGCGGCTATCGGCGTTGAACTGTTTTCGGTCTTATAATCCACCGTCATAACCGTGGTAGCGCTCGCCTTTGCTTTGGAGTAAATATAGCCTGATATAAAGTATCTGTTTTCGGCATCGTAGCCGGAAACGCTGTCGTCGAAACGTCTTACGAAGTTTACAAACGTGTTCTCTTCCACTTTTGTATTGGTCGCGCTATTGTTCATTTGCGGAAAGACCACGTCTTTGAGATTTTCAACGCTGTTGAACGCTTCAAAAGGTTTTTCACCGCTGACTGCGGCAATATCTTCAAGCAATTTTTTTGCCGCCACTGCTTCCGCGCCGTTCTCCGCGCCGCGTCCGACGTCCAGAACGGAAGTCGTTATTCCTATTTCGTACAAATTTGTGGCAATCTGAACGGGGTCATCGGGGTCGTCCGTGTAGTTGAGTCCGTCTGAAATAAGCATAATCTGCCTTTCGCCGAAAGAGGTAAGGCTTGACATCATTCGGTAAGCTTCCCTAAGTCCCGCGCCTATTACCGTGCCCTGCGAGGGCTGTAAGTTTTCAATTACTTCCAAAGCGCGTTCTTTTACGGTCTGCCCCGTAGCCGTATCGTACACTCCGCCTAAGCGCATAGGTGCGAGAAGAAGTCTTACGTCCGAATCGAAAGCAACAAGGCACAGATAATCGTCTTCATCCAAACTCCCTACCAAAAATTCCGAAGCGGTTTTTGCGATAGTCAGTTTATACAAAAGCTCCATACTGCGCGAGTCGTCTATTACTATCGTGAACAGTTTGGGGTCGCCCTCGCTGTTGCCGAATTTGACGGGAAGCATATCGGAAAGTCCGCCTAAAACCTGTTGCCTGACGGTATCCTCCAAGACCGAGGAATTCTGGATATTGGTATCGCCTACCGTCACAAGACTTTTGCCGAATAAAGATACCGCAATATCTAAGTTGGTTACAAACGCGGTAGCGTTTTCCGCAACCGATATATCGACATTTGAGATATAAATTTCATCGTATGCGCAGAGAGCTTCAACCGAATAGGGAATATCGCGCGTTTTGTTCAAATCGTAAACGTCTACGTTTGCACTCTGCCCGAAGAGCTGTTCTGCATACAGCGCATCGCTGCTTTCGCCCGTTACGAACAGAATATCTACCGCCTCGGTCACCGTCTGAACAAAGGTGTATACGTTGTTCACGTCCGAGTTATCGCTCTCGGCGGCAACTTCCATTCTGTATTCAAACGAACCCGCCTCCGACGTATCGAGGTCGAAAGTTACGGTGTTGTAGCCCGTTGCAAAAGTTTCGTTTTTGGTCTGCAAAAGTTCGCCGTCTTTGTATATCGATACTCTGCCGTTTACCGTGCGGTTGCTCTGGATTATACAGGTCACGCTCTCGCTCTTGCCCGCAAAGGCGTTTGCGGTAAATTCCGCGCTTGAAATCTGCACCTCGTATACGTCCGCGCTTAAATTGTCGTCAAGGTAAATCGCGTCTACCGTTATGCCCTTTGTCACGAGGGCGTTGACCGTTCTCGTCAGTGCATCCATATCGCGGCGGTCGGAATCGCCTCCGTCTGTTATCAGCACGATATGCTTTAATACGTCCTCTTTGAAAAGATTGCCCGTATATTCCAACGCTTCGCTGATATTGGTTTCGCCGCCGTCCACGGTCGAGTTTTTAACGCTTGTAAACTTTTTGCCCGCCGCGGTCAGGAGCTGATAATCTTTGCCGAAGCACACCACTCCCATTTTTGAATTTTTGGGCAGGTTTTTTGATAGCGATTTTATGTAGTTGTCAACCGTATCGAGATTTTTTTCCGCCGAGTACGAAACGTCCGCGACAACGTATACGGTAGTTTCCGTTACGGTGGTTTCTATCGTGGTACCAGCAACAGCGAAAGCGATTATAAACGCCATTACAATATGCATTACCATTGAGGCGATGTTATGACCGTTTCTGTTATCCGCGCGGACTGCGATAGCAAAAGGCACTACCACTGCCGCCAGAATTGGAATAGCGACCAGCAACAGCCAAGGGTTAGCGAAGTTGATACTGCTCATAACAATACACCCCCCAATCTGCCGCCGCCAGCACCGCGAGAACTATCAGCCACATCCATATTTGACTGAAAGAGCCGTCCCGCTTTTGCGTGCTTGCCTCTCCGACTATTTCAAGCGAAGTTTCGCTCACTGTAGTAAATCTCTCTTCTTCGGGGAACGCGGAATATACGAAGTAAACTTTTTCCGCTCCGCCCGACCTTAATGTTATCGTATACACTCCCACCTCGTTAAGCTGTAAGCCGTCCACATACGAAACGGGACCCGAGGGCGCGTTGACCGTAACGCTTGCGGCAGCGTCCGCGTAAACGGTAAGCGTATCGCCGCAGGTGTAAAAGGTCTTTTCAAGCACGTTGGGGAAAGTGTAGTTCAAAAGATTGTTAATAAGAATTGCAAAGTTTGAAAACATAGAAGCGTTTGTGTCGTGGATATCGAAAGCGAATACAACTTCACTGTTTTCGTATGAATTGGTGCCTGTAAACACAACGGGCGTCCCATCGCAGGTCATAAGGGTCGTGAAACTGCGGTAAGTCCCGCACTTGACGTATTTTGCAACCGCCGCGTTTTCAGAGGCGATTATGCCCTGCAAAATGGTCTTAACGTAGGTCTGTGAGGAATTTGAAAATACCAGCTCGCCGCCGCTTAAATCCTCTACGCTCTGCACGCTGAAACCCGTTTTGTCCAAAGTCTTTTGGGGATTAACAAACCACACCGCGCCGTCCGAGGGCAACTCCTCAGGCGTGAATGTGTCAAAGACGTACAAGTCGTAGCTTTGATTTATTGTCGCGTAGTCCGTCCCGTCGACCGATGTCACCTGCGCATTCGGGTTTGAAGATAGCAACGAAAGAAGTAAAAAACTTCCCATTTCGTTGCCCTTTACCAAAAGCACGGTAAAAGAATTTTCGTACTCCTCGCTGAAAAGGATAATTTCGTTATCGAGCGCGAGCGCGTCTTTATTCGTTATGGCCACCCTCACAGACTGCAACGATTCCGCCTCTATTTCGCCGAAAGAAAAATCGGTAAACTGCAATTTGTCGGCTATGTCAACGGTAATGCTTTTTGTAACTTCCTGACTGCCGTCGAGGTAAAGCTCTATGTTAAGGGTTGCCGCGCTTTCGTATGAAACCGCTTTGCCGCCCACCGTCGGAACATTGTCCGAAAGGGTGAAATTCACGTCCGACAGCGCATAATTTTCCGCGCCGGAGGAAACGTTTATGACCTGCACGTTTGAAGTCTTTTCGTAGTCCTTATCCGTAACGAGATAGACTTTGAGCGCGTTGTTTTCATTGAAATATTCCTGCGCCTGCGCAAGCGCGCTTTCAACTCCGTTGGACGAGTACGAGGGTTTGAGCGCGTTTAAAAGCTCTTTCGCCTGCACCTTATCCTCTATGCCATTGTAGACGATATTCGTCACATCGCCGACGAAAACCAGAGTGTAACTGCACCCTTCCGCGCTGTCCGAAATCACGCCGTCTATTTCGCGCTTTGCCAATTCGAATCTGGTTGAACCGTTTTGCTCTATGCTCATACTGCCCGAGCCGTCCAGAATAAAGCAATAGTCGTAAGCCGCGCCGCGTATCGCGAATACGGGGTTTGATATGGCGATTGCAATAAACAGCACAACGAGAATCTGAAGAATGAGGCTTATAATTCCCGCCACCTTGCTTATGGGATTTCTTCTCTTCAAAAACTTTTCGCTCAGTTCCCAAAGATAGGTTGAAGGAATAGTCTGCTCGGTGTATTTGCTTTTTATTATATAAATTAATATGAGTACGGGAATGGCTAAAAGGGCTAACAGTCCCAAGGGATTTAAAAGACTCATTTAAGCACCCCCATATTCACAAACATATCAAAGAAGATTTTGTAAATTGATTCTTCCGATGAAACAAGCATATAGTCCGCTCCGCGCGAAGCACAGAAATTGCGTATTCTGCCCGTTGCGTAATCGAGCGCCTGCTTGTATGCTTTGATGATTTCTTTGTTTATGTTTTTACGGTAAGATTTTGCGGATTGCTCCGAGTCGAAAAAGTGCATTTTGCCGCGCACCTGCGGATTTAACTCCTCTTTCGAAAGTATCTGTATGCAAAGAATATCCCTCTTTTTGCTTGCGAGATAGTCTATCGCGTCCTCGTAGTTGTTGTCGGTTAAAAAATCGGAAATGAGTACCGAAAGTCCGTCTCCGTAGCCCACGGTCGAGGGCAGTATCGCATCACTGAAACGTATATCGCCGTCAAACTGCAAATCGTTGAGTTTGTCGATTTCGGAAATGAACGCGTCCTTGCCGAGAAGATTTGTTATTACGTTTTCGATTTTGTCGTCTCTGACTGCAAAGACTGAAACCTTATCCATTTCGTTTATGGAAAGATAGGCAAGCGCCGCGGCAAGTCTTAAAGCCTGAACGTGTTTTTTGCCTGTTCCGAAAGCCATAGAACGGCTTGCGTCTATGTAAATGCGGTTGTGCATCTGCCGCTCGTCAAGAAAAAGCTTTAAATAAAGCTTGTCAAAACGCGCGTATGCGTTCCAGTCGATTTTCGTGATGTCATCGCCCGCAACATAGTCGCGGTAGTCTGAAAATTCGCACGAGGAACCGTATGTCTTAGCGCGGTGATTACCGCCGAACATACCCGCCACGTTATTTTTTATTAGCATCTGCAACCTTTCAACCTGTTGCAGAAATTCCTCGTTAATTGCAAAATTTTTCATACTTTACTTTGAAAGTTTTTTGTTTTCCTCTACTAAAAGTCTGATTACGTCGTCTACCGAAAGTTTGTCGTTTACCGCGTTGTAGTTGATTTTTATTCTGTGTCTTAAAACGGGAGCCGCCAAAGCGTCTATGTCCTCATAAGCCACATTGTAGTTGCCGTTCATAAGGGCGCGCACCTTCGCGCTGGTTACGAGAGCCTGAGCCGCTCGGGGCGAAGCGCCGCACTTTATGTATTTTTTCGCCGCCGCAGGCGAGCCGTCCAATTCGGGGTGGGTGTTTGAAATAAGGTTGACCGCATACCTCATTACCCCCTCAATCACGGGAACGGTCTTTGAAAGCTCGCGCATTTCAAGAATGGTTTTTCCGTCCACAACCGCTTTTGCGTTTTCATCGAGGGTAATCTGGGTCATATTTACTATGTCGACCAGTTCGTCAGAGCTGGGGAACTGCATAATGAGCTTGAACATAAATCTGTCCATCTGCGCTTCGGGCAGAGGGTAGGTTCCGTCCTGCTCTATGGGGTTTTCGGTAGCGAGTACGAAAAATGGTTCAGCCATTTTATACACATCGTTCTGCACGGTGATTTTATGCTCCTGCATAACTTCCAGCATCGCAGACTGGGTTTTGGGGGTCGCGCGGTTGATTTCGTCCGCGAGTACGAGGTTGGCAAATATAGGTCCTTTTCTGAACACCGCTTTCATTTTGCCCGTGGCGTCCTTTTCGATTACGTTCGTGCCCGTTACGTCCGATGGCATAAGGTCGGGCGTGAACTGTATACGCGAAAAGGGCAAGCTCAACGTTCTTCCAAGCGAGCGGACGAGTCTGGTTTTGCCGACTCCGGGAACGCCCTCCAAAAGCACGTTGCCGCCCGCAATAATCGCGGTAATTACGTTGTCTACAATCTCTTCCTGTCCTACAACGTCCTTTTTAATTTCTTCCTTGATTTTTTCAATCGAGTGGCTGAAAGATTTTACTTTTTCCAAATTTCCGCTTTCTACCGTTTTCTTTTCCATTTTTTATTATCCTTAATTATTTTTGTCGTCATCGTTTTGCTCGATGCCGCTAATCAACATATCGAAGTAGTTTGTCAGAATACTTGCAATATCTTCGGGGATACTACCCTCTATTATCTGACCCAATACGCGCGAGTAATAGTCGTTTATAACTTCGCCGTAACTGACGTAGCCCTTATCGGGATCGTAAATTATGTCATCGCTGCCGTAAACCATATCGCCGTTGCCGAGTCCGCCGTTGTTACCGCCCTCGTTGGGGTCGTCCTCAACGGGCGGCTCGTCTTCACCGGCGGGAATTTTCAGTTCTTCGATTACGGAATCCAACACTCCCGAATATTCGCAAACCGATGCAAATTTTTCCCTTATGTACTCGTCCATTAAATAATTGTAGGACTGCAGATAAAGGTAAAAGGGCATGCTGTCCGCAAGTGATTTAAACGCGCCCGACTGCAACAGATTGTAAATGTAAGCGTCAGACCTGCCTTCGAGCGCGGTCACCGTTTCGATGTCCGAAACGAAGCTTGCAAACGCTCTGTATACTCCGTCCGTTGTGGCAACGCCCGATTTTTGCAACAATTCGTTAAGTCCGTCTTTGTACTCTTTAAGATAGTACATAAGTCCGTCCTCCTGCGAAATCGCCTTGAAGTGATTTAAAAGACTTTCCTCGCCATCGAGGATATACGTTCGGCAGATATAGTCGATATCGGCTTCAAGAGTTGCGGCGCGGGCTCTCGCCGTATCGTACGAGCTGTATTTGACAACTCCCTGAAACGCGTTCGCTCCGTTGTAAACCGTAAACGCAAGGTCTTGATAAAGTTCGGAAGTTACCAGTTGTTTACAAATAGAATAATAGGTTTGTTCGCCGACTATAGCCTCGTCTATAGTATGAATAGTCGTTTCAATCAAAGCCTTAAAAGCGTACTCGGGTATTCCCAAAACGCCCGCGTTGTAAAATCCGTCCAAAGCCGCAACCGTCTTTTCCTTTGCTTCATCGTTAATATCGCTGTCCTGAACGTTTGCGATAATTTCTTTGATAGAGTCAAGCTGCCAGTCGGTCAATTTGTGTATTTCAACCTTTTCACCCTCGGGGTAGTTGTCGGGAATTACCAAAGCGGCAACAAACACCGCAACCGCAATGAAGGGAATTACTATGTACTGCCAGAGTTTTTTGAAATCGGGTTTGAGTTTGGGAAGGTTGCCGAGTTTTAACTGCGCGTCCTCCCTTTGCAGCAGAGCCATATCGCCGCCGTCCTTTTCATAGGCGACCATTGTCTCAACACGTTCGCGCAGGGCGTATTCTCTATCCAGCTTACGCGCAACGGCTAAATCATCGGGACGGAGAAAGGGAAAAACTGCGCCGAAACACCCGCCCGCAACACATACGCCGATTAAAAGGTAATACCCGAAGTGTATCGGCACGCCCGCAAGCTTCAACGACAGAAGTATTACGCCAACCGCAAACAACCCCGCCGAAACTGCGCATATTAAACTCTTGATTACGGAATAAATCAGGAATTTCTTTTTAATTTTTTTGAAATTTTCGTCCATATTCAAAATTGCCAAAATTTATGCAACAAAATGTATAAAAGCCGTTAAAATTGTATTTTTATTCATTCTATCACACATCTTACACAAATGCAAGTGTTTTTTGTGATTATCTTGACCGAAACACAAAAAAACGCCGTGCGGACCGTAAGTCCGCGCGGCTAAAACTTATTTTGTTTAAACCATAGTTGAGCCGATTATTAATCCGGCAACAACCACGCCGTAAATAATTCCGATAACTACGCCTAACCCCATAAGCACGGACGAAATAATTATGCCCGCCTTAGAATAGGTTTTACTCTTTTCATCGTTTTCTCTGACCGCCGTCTTGTAAGCGATACAACTGAGGATAAGTCCTACCAGAGAGGACAGAAACGAGAAAATGAAGCCCAAAAGCGCCATCGTACTTATTTCACCGTTCTGTTGGGAAACAGCTTGATTAGCGTTAAATTCATCAGTAGCGCAACCGCAACCCGTACAGAGAATTGCCTCGTCCGAGAGTTCTCTTCCGCAATTTTTACAATATTTCATATTCTTCCTCCAAAATTTTACAAATCAAGTTTTATTATATTCTGCCGGGTCCGTAAACAGACACATAAAGTGCAACATAAACGCCGTAAACGACCGTGACAACAATAGCCAACGCAATAAACACTGCGGAAATAATAATACCCGCCTTGGCAAAGTTTTTGCTCTTTTCATCGTTTTCGTTAACTGCCGTTTTGTAAGCTATACAGCTGAGGATAAGTCCTACAAGGCAGGACAGAAAGGAAAAAATAAAACCAAGCAAAGCCATTAGGCTAAGTTCGCCAGTATTTTGCACGGAAACCTTGTTCGGCTTGGAATAAAATCCGTCCGTGGCGCAGCCGCAACCCGTACAGATAATCGCTTCGTCCGCAAGTTCTTTTCCGCAACTTTTACAGTACTGCATATTCCACCTCCACCGTTTAATTATTACGGCAAGTCTTTATTCGTTTGCTTTAAGACTTTCGTTCATATTTATTTTAACAATTTTTCTGCGCAATGTCAAGGTAACAAGACAAGTAAACAACAAAACGATAAAGGGTGCAATCAGCCACATAAACCAGCTTATTCCGCCAAGCGTTCCAAACCCCATAACGCTGAATACAAGATAAATCAAAAAGGTTGAAAGCGGATAGCCGAATAATATTCCTATTACGGTATTTATGTAAACCTCGCGGTAAATGTAGCCGGTAACCTCGTTATCCTGATAGCCCAAAACCATAAGGGTTGCAATCTCTTTGTTGCGCTCGCTTATATTTATATTGGTAAGGGTATAAATCACCACCGCCGTCAGAAGTCCCGCAAAAATGACTATAACGATAGCTATGCCCATAATGGACGCCGAACCGAAATTTCCGAACAGGCACAAGTCCAAAAGCGCAAGCCCCGTCAAAACCAACGCGGTTGAAAAGGCGACCGCAACAACAGTCATTATAAACCTGCTGAGATATCTCAACACGTTGCGGACGGTGGATTTGTATTTGAAAGAAAGCTTATTCCATATAAACGGTATCTTTTCAAGAAAGACCTTTTTACCGGCGCGGGGCGGCTTGGGTCTTAAAAGATTTGCGGGGCGCTCGCCCGTCATTTTAAAGCCCGAAAGCGCAGTTGCAAGCAAGGTTGCCGCAATTATTACAGACTGCGTTATTACAAAGAACACTATAGCAATCTGCGGGGATACTGGCGGCATTGCAAAGCTGTAATTGAATACGAAGTAAATGAGTTCGGCAAGCCCCAGTCCGCCGAAGTACGCGCCCGCTCCGCCTATCAAGGTAGCAAGCAGAGCGAACAGAATATATTTTGAAATTATCCCCGCCGAAGAGTAGCCTAACGTTTTAAGGCAGGCGACCTGCGGGCGCTCTTCCTCGATAAGGCGCGTCATTGTGGAAAGGACAACAAGAATTGTCACCAGTAAAAAGGCAACCATTAAAACGAAGCCTATGCCCTCGACTTTATCAGCATACGATGTAAGTGATTTAAAGCTGTAATTATCGAACAAAGTTAAGACCTTTACATTTTCCAAGGTCTGCGAAATTTTTTCGGACCAGACTGTTGTGTAATTCTTATATCCGTCCGAAAGCGCGTTGAACATTCCCCTGTCCTTTACCGCCACGCTTATATAATTGTTGCCGACAGGCAAGCCTTGCGCCAAAGCGGACGGAAGATATAAAATATTTTCAAGACAGTTCATATCTTTCGTACCGGTCGTTGAGTCGGGTACTTTGTCAATATCGTTATAATCGCTCGGCTCGCCGTCCAGCGCAAAGGTCAAAGGACTTTGTATTACGCCGCTTATCGTAACTTTTAAAGGAATACCCGTTGCTTTGTATAAATCGACCTCTTCGCCTACCGAATAGCCCTTTATTACGTTGTCGGAACGGTCGCAGACTGCCTGCGAAATTTCAGTCGGATAATCGCCCTCGATTAAATCCGGCTTGTTCACCGTCAGATTTTCAAAGTCAACAAAATACAGTCTGAGCGAACTTTCATCGTTCAGTTTAATATCCAAAGCCGTGCAGACTTCGATTGAAGCATTGGGGAACAAATCTTCAACGGCGGCAATATCCTCCGCAGAAAAGCCCGTAGACGTGCTTCTTATTATGAAATCGCCAACGTTGTTGGATTTATAATATTCGGTCAGCGATTTTTTTATTTTGTCTGTGGACGAGCCTATTCCCGAAATAAAAGCCACGGCGATAAGCACCATAAAAATGAGCGACAAAAACCGCGTGATATGCTTTTTGAACATTCTCCCCAGAGTTTTTAAATAGGTTTTTATCACCACTCTATCTCCTCTATGGGCACGGGATTTTGATTGGTTTCTATCTTTTCGATTTTTCCGCTCTTTATGTAAATTACCTTATCCGCCATATCTTTGAGCGCGGAATTGTGGGTTACGACCACGACAAGCCTCTTCTGCTTTTTTGATACGTCGTACAAAAGCTTCAATATCTTTTTGCCCGTGTTGTAATCCAGCGCGCCCGTAGGCTCGTCGCATAAAAGAAGTTTGGGATTTTTAGCCATTGCGCGGGCAATGGAAACGCGCTGCTGCTCGCCGCCCGATAGCTGTGCGGGGAAGTTGTTTAGCCTCTCTGCCAGTCCGACTTCGCGCAAAATATCTTCGGGGTTCAAATGGTTTTTGCAGATTTCCACTGCTATTTCCACGTTTTCAAGCGCGGTAAGGTTGGGCATTAAATTGTAAAACTGAAACACAAAGCCCACGTCGTTTCTTCGGTACAGCGTAAGCCCGCGCTTATTCAGCGAGGTTACGTTGTTGCCGTCCAGAATTATTTCGCCGCCCGTGGCGTTATCCATACCGCCAAGCAGGTTCAAAAGCGTGGTTTTGCCCGCGCCCGAAGAGCCAAGCACCACGGCAAACTCGCCGTCCTCCAACGAAAAAGTCACGTCAGACAAAGCAGGCACCGTAACGGTGCCCAGCTTATATTCCTTGCTTACCTGTTTTAATTCCAGAAAACCCATAATTACCGCCTGTAAATATTTGCACTTACATTATATCATAAAATTATAAGTTTTGTACAGTTTCATTAAAATTTCACCAAGAATTCAGCTTTACCTATACATTAAACTTCCGACTTCGCAAACGGACGGTTGCTCCGCTATTCCGTCTAAAAGCCGTCTTGCGCGGATTACGCTTTCAATCATAATATCCATATCAAGCATACACTCTTTTGTGTATTCAGCCGTTCCGCTGTTCAAGTAAGCCTGTTCTAAAACCCGCCTTTCGTCCGCGTTTTCAATCCAGAAATCAATAGTTTTTGCAAGACTTTTGGGATTTCTGTTTTTGAAAATACACCGCTCGTCCGCCGCAAAGCCCGCCGTCGCGCTGAGCTTTGAATCGGAAACGATAGTCAGTTTTCCGCATTTTATCGCCTCTAAGCAGGCAATTCCCTCAAGCTCTATCTCGGCGGTGTGCGCGTATATGTCGCAGTAGTTCAGCATATCCACTACCCCCTCTCTCGAAAGCGCGCCGAACTTTGGCATAACGGGAAGATTTTTTGCAAGCCGCTTATAATACTTTTCCTTATTGCCCTGCCCCGCTAAAATAAGCTGTATTCTGTCGGCGTACTTGGAGTACTTCACCGCCTTAATTAAAGTGTCCTGAGACTTTTCGCGCGAGTATCTGCCAACGTTGCCTATGACGATTTTGTCCGCATACTCCCGCGGTTTTTCTACCGTACGGCGGGTCACAAATCCGTTTACGCCGTTTGATATAACGTAACCGTTAGTCGTTTTGCCGATTGCGTTTTCAAAGGTATCTTTGATAAACTGCGTGGGATAATGAATTGCGTCCATCTTGCTGTAAAAACTTCTATACAAAAATTTATAGACAAGTTTTTGAAGAAAAGAAAGCCTGTTCAGCTTTAGGTAGGAAGTTATATTTTCGGCTTGAAGGTGAAAACCCGCCGAGATAGGAATATTATGTCTGCGGGCGTAACCCGCCGCGTATCTGCCCAGCGCGAAAGGCATAATGCAGTGAATATAATCGACCCCGCACAAAACCCTGTCCATAACCTTTTTATCGCACTTTGCAAGGCAAACGCCCACGCTGTCAACGTATGCGTCCAAAACCTTACCAAGTTTTACGGTGGGCAAAACAAAGTACCCTTCCGCGTCCTTTTTGCTCTGGTCGGCGCAGATAATCGTAACGTTATGACCGCCCTCTTTTAAATGCTCATACAAATTTTGGGTTACCACCGCTGTTCCGTTGTTGCCTTTTCCGAGCACGTCGCAAATAATCGCTATTTTCATTTTTTTAAATCTCCTCAAAATGGTTTTTGCCTGTTTCGGCTTACGTTTTAAGGATAAAACCGCCCCGCGCAAAGTTCAAGAACGCGGCGGTTGCATAAGGGCGTTTTGGCGCAACCTGCGGTTGCAACGGCGTTTTTTGCTTGCAATCTTAATTTTTTGGGCTTATAATCGGGTTATGAACAAACTTTCGGAAAATCTGATAACACTGAGAAAAAACAATAATTTAACTCAGGACGGCTTAGCCGAAAAAATGTATGTTTCGCGCCAAGCCGTTTCCAAATGGGAACGCGGCGAAAGCTTGCCCGATATAGACACTTTGGTTGCCTTGTCCGAGCTGTACGGCGTTTCAGTCGATGATTTATTAAAAAGCGATTTATCCGACCCTAAATTCAGTTCTTCACCCGCGGACGTTGATAAAACTTTCAGCAAGCTTAAAAGCCTGCGCAAAAAGCAAAACGCAAAGCTTATGTGCGTTTGGGCATTTTTACTGCTCGGAAGTTACGCGCTTATATGCGGAATTTTGCAGGTCGCACTTTTTGATATAGAAGAAAATATCTGGATATTCTGGTTTACGCTGCCTGTCGTTCCGCCGATAATTTTCGCGATTCGCTTCCGTCACGAAATCGGCAAAAAGTGGATTATGTTTTTCATAAACGTACCGTTTATAGCGACAATGATATTTTTTATGATAGCCTATGCGGGGAACGTTGACGGCGCGTGGATTGCCTTTTTAATAATCCCCGTTTACTACGTTGCGGCGGCGCTTGAATGCGTCTACCAATTCAAAACAGAGAAAAAGGAAAAAACCGAAAAACAAAAGCAGGCTTAAAAAAGCCTGCTTTTTAATTTTGCCGTCTTATCTGTCTCTGCC
>JAIDFD010000012.1 GCA_029054485.1 Clostridia bacterium
TATTATTAAAAGATTGCCTGTCCGCTTCACGTTCGATAACAATTATTTTAACGCTCTGTATCAGGGTATCCCCGTGGGCGGCTACACCAAAATGGTTGAAAATATGCTCAACGGCGTAGAGGTACGGCTTAATTGTGATTACCTTGAAAATAAAGGCGAGCTTGACAAACTTGCGAAGAAAGTAATTTATACGGGCGCAATAGACGCGTATTTCAGCTTTAAGCTGGGCGCACTCGAATACCGCTCGGTACGGTTTGAAACAGAGGTTTTGGATAAACCCAATTTCCAAGGTAACGCCGCGGTCAACTACACAGACAGGGAAACCCCTTGGACGAGGATAATCGAGCATAAGTGGTTTGAGTTCGGTACCCAACCGAAAACGGTCATAAGCCGCGAATACAGCTCGGAGTGGAAACAGGGCGATGAGCCGTATTATCCAGTGAACGACGAGAAGAACGGAAAACTTTACGCCGAATACAAAAAACTTGCCGAAGAGGAAAAGAATATCATTTTCGGCGGCAGGCTTGGCGAATACAAGTATTACGATATGGATGCAGTCATAGCTTCTGCAATGGATATGTGCCGAAAGGAACTTAATTGATATCTGTTGTGCTGTCAGGGGGCGGCGGCTTAGTTTAAGCCGCCGCCCTTAAAATTCCCTTAAAAACCGCATATATCGACAAATAATGGAATAAGTTTATAGTACGCGGATTATTTTTCGCGCTAAAACGCTATTAGGAGCCGAAAATGTGGGATTATATTACTGAAAGGGTTACAAGGGAGGCGGAGTACATAATAGAAACCAAGTCTACGGTGCGCAGTGCGGCGCAACACTTCGATATCAGCAAGTCAACCGTGCATAAGGACGTTACCGAGCGGCTTGAGGGTATTGACAAAAAGCTGTATTCGGACGTAAGAGAGGTGCTGGACAAAAACCTGTCGGAGCGCCACATCCGCGGCGGAATTGCCACCAAAAACAAATATCTTCATAAAAGCGTTACCTGAATTTTACAAGAATTTTATTCTGTTTTTTATCAATAAATTTGAAAAAAAGCTTTCAATATGATATAATAAAACCGATGAAAAGATTTATGGGAATCGACGTCGGTTCAACGACCGTTAAGGTCGCCGTAATCGATGAAAACAAAAATTTAATATACAGTTCCTATGTGCGCCATTTTTCGCGTGTGAAAGAAACCGTAATAGCCGAGCTTGAAAAGGTTGCAAAACAGCTTAAAGGCGGGTTTTCGGTATCAATCACGGGAAGTGCGGGACTGGGACTTTCACAGCGCAGCGGGCTGAACTTCGTGCAAGAGGTTCAGGCTGCGTTTATTGCTATAAAAAATTATTATCCCGATGCGGACGCGGCGGTGGAGCTTGGCGGCGAGGACGCAAAAATTATCTTTTTGACGGGCGGCACCGAACAGCGAATGAACGGCAGTTGCGCGGGCGGAACGGGCGCGTTTATCGACCAGATGGCAACCCTTCTGAATATCGACGCGGCAAAAATGGACGAACTCGCTTTAAAGGCGGAAAAAGTCTATCCGATAGCTTCGCGTTGCGGCGTGTTCGCAAAGTCGGACGTTCAGCCCCTTATCAATCAGGGCGCGCGGAAAGAAGATATTTCCGCGTCCATTTTTCAGGCGGTCGTTGATCAGACGGTTTCCGGTCTTGCGCAGGGCAGAAAAATCCGTGGTAAGGTCCTGTTTTTGGGCGGACCTCTTCACTTTTTAAAGGGGCTCAGAAAGGCGTTTGTATCAACTTTGAACCTTTCGGACGACAACGCAGTATTCCCCGAAAACGCCCCCTGTTTTATGGCAATCGGCGCGGCGCTTGCCTCCGCAGACGGGCAGGAAAAACCCCTTAAAGAAATAATTTCCGATATTCAAAACGCGGGCGAGAGTGATGATATAGTAACGGGCGAGCCGCTGTTTTCAAGCAAGGAAGAGTATACCGAATTCGTTAAACGTCACCGCGCAACCGATTTGGAATTTGCCGAAATCGAGAGTTTTGCGGGCGACTGCTATTTGGGTATAGACTCTGGCTCGACTACGACGAAACTCATAGTTATCACCCCCGACTGCAAGATACTCTACTCGCAGTATCTTTCAAATAAGGGTCAGCCGCTCGATGTTGTTATAGAAAAGCTTAAAGACTTTTACGCGTTAAGCCGCGGAAGAGTGAATATCCGCGCCGCCGCCGTTACGGGCTACGGCGAGGATTTGATTAAAAGCGCGCTCAAAGCCGATTTCGGCATTGTAGAAACGGTTGCGCACTTCAAAGCGGCGTTGCACTTCAACCCCAAGGTTGACTTTATTATCGATATCGGCGGACAGGACATAAAGTGCTTCAAAATCAAAAACGGCGCAATCGATTCCATTATGCTGAACGAGGCGTGCTCGTCCGGTTGCGGCTCGTTCATACAGACCTTTGCAAAAGCAATGGGTATGGAAATCAACAAGTTTTCCGAACAGGGTTTGTACGCAAAACACCCTGTAGAACTGGGATCGCGCTGTACCGTGTTTATGAACAGCGCCGTAAAGCAGGCGCAAAAAGAGGGCGCGGGAGTTGACGATATTTCCGCAGGGCTTTCTTCGTCCATTGTTAAAAACGCGATTTACAAGGTTATCCGCGCGAAGAGCGCGGACGACATAGGCGAAAATATAGTAGTGCAGGGCGGTACTTTTTTAAACGATGCAGTTTTGCGCTCGTTTGAAAACGAAACGGGCAAAAAGGTTATCCGTCCCGGAATTGCGGGACTTATGGGCGCGTTCGGTGCGGCGCTTTTCGCAATGGAAAATCCGCCCGAAAAAAGCACCCTTCTTTCATCGCAAGAGCTTGAAGGTTTTACATATCAGTCACGTTCGTCTAATTGCCGAGGCTGTACTTCCAACTGTCACATTAACATAATAACTTTCGGCGACGGCAGAAAGTTTGTTTCGGGCAATAAGTGCGAAAGAGGCGCGGGACTTAAACCTGCATCGGACGGATTGGATATTTACGCCTACAAACAGAAAAGACTTCTTGAAGCGGTTTCGGGTTCGAAGGGTGTGCGCGGAAAGGTCGGACTTCCCCTGCAACTTGGTATGTACGAGCAACTCCCCGTA